>JAHFCD010000408.1 GCA_023249695.1 Elusimicrobiota bacterium | reverse complement strand
CGCTTCCTCGGCCCGAATCCCGACATGCGCGATTTCCGGGGCGAGGAGGTCTTCACCGGCGCGATGGGGGCTCGGGGCCAGTTCATCGGGAGGCTCGAGCGCTTCCAGGGGCTGTACCCGACGGTCACCATCTCCGTGCCGATCCTCGATCAGCGCGTCCAGCCCGCCCGCGCCGTCGGCGTCGTCGTCGCGCGCGTGAGCCTCAACGGCCTCTCCACGATGCTCGCGATGGAATTCCCTTCCTCGGGCAAGAGCCAGGCCGCGGTGATGACGAGGGACGGCTTCCTGATCGCGCACTCCGACCCCCGCGAAATCTATCGCCCCGACGCGCGCATGCCCCCCGAGGTCGAGAAGGTCCTCACCTCTCAAGACAACGTCAAAGGGGGCGGGGAAATCGGCCTGGAGGGCGGCAAGCGCCTGCTCGGCGCGTTCAGCCTCATCGACAAGCTCGACTGGATCGTCTACGTCCAGCAGCCGGTCGAGGCCGCCTACCAGACGGCGGCCGACATGAAGGCGCAGATCTTCCGCGTGCTGATCTGGGTCGTGCTGTTCACGGTCCTGCTCTCGCTCGCGGTCGCGGGCCACATCACGCAGCCCATTCGTATTCTGAAGGAGGCCGCCGACCGCCTCGGCAAGGGTCAGTTCGAGGACCTCCCCGAGGTCGTCACGACGAACGACGAGATCGGCGACCTCGCCCAGACCTTCCTGGGCATGAGCGAGTCTCTCAAGGAGAAGACCGGCGAGCTGATCCACGCGAAGCAGGAGCTCGAGAAGTTCACGAAGTTCCTCGAGAAGCGCGTCGACTCGCGCACGCGCGAGCTCAAGGCCGCGCAGGACGAGCTGATCAAGAAGGAGCGCCTCGCCGCGATCGGGCAGATGGCCTCCGTCGTCGGCCACGAGATCCGCAACCCGCTCGCCGTCATCAACAACTCGATCTACTTCATCAAGACGAAGCTCGGCACCGGCGGCGAGCCCGACGCGAAGATCACCAAGCACATCAAGATCATCGAGTCGGAGATTCAGCAGGCCAACGGCATCATCAACGAGATCCTGACCTACTCGCGCCAGCGCGAGCTGCAGCTCGAGAAGGTGCGCATCAACGACTGGCTCGAGGAGCTGCTGTCGGTCTATCCGTTCCCGGCCCACATCCAGGTGGACAAGCAGTTCGATCCCGCCAATCCGATGGTGGAGATCGACAAGACGGAGATGCAGCAGGCGGTCCGCAACCTCGTCGGCAACGGCATCGAGGTGATGCCCGCGCCGAAAGGGGGGAAGGTCACGATCCGTTCCATGATCCCCGAGGCGGGCTGGGTGCGCATCGACATCGCCGACGCGGGCAGCGGCATTCCGCAGGACGTGCTGGACAAGATTTTCGCTCCGTTCTTCACGACGAAAGCGCGCGGCACGGGCCTCGGCCTGGCCGTCGTGCGCAAGGTGGTCGATCACCATAAAGGTAAAGTAGACGTGGAAAGCACGGTGGGCGTCGGCACGACGTTTAAGCTCTCCATACCGACGGCGGCCTGAGGCAGACATGAAAGGAAAGATACTGATCGTCGACGACGACGCGAACATGCGCGAGAGCGTCAGCGACAATTTAGAGGTGTCGGGCTATGAAACGGCCCAGGCCTCGAGCGCCGCGGAAGCCGTCGCCCAGGTCAAGCGGACGCAGTTCGACGTCATCCTGATGGACTACAATCTCACCGACGGCACCGGCATCGACGCGATCCAGCAGATCCGGGCGCTCAACTCCGAGAGCCAGATCCTGATGGTCACCGCCCACGCCTCGCTCGACACGGCGCTCAAGGCGATCCAGGAATCGGTCGACGACTTCCTGACCAAGCCCGTCAACTTCGACCACCTCAAGCGGGCGATCGAGAAGTCGCTCGAGAAGATGCGCCTGAAGCAGGACTTGAAGAGCGCCAACGACAAGAACTTGCGCCTGTCGGCGATGAAGTCCAAGTTCATGTCGATGGCCTCTCACGACCTCTCCAACTCTCTGATGACCTTGCAGGTCAGCTTCGAGATGCTGAGCGCGTCCCTGAAGCCCGACGAAGAGCAGCAGAAGAAGATGCGCTACATCTCCAACGGCATCGGCCAGATCTCCCGCCTCATCGAGGACCTCGTGGACTGGGCGTCGATCGAGCAGGGCAAGTTCCGCCTCGAGACGAACCTGTTCGACGCCGGCTCCCTCGTCGAGGAAACCGCGGTCGGGCCCCAGGCCCGCGCGAGCGTGCGCGGGCTCATCCTCAAGACCGAGCTGCAGGCCGGCCTGCCGACCATCGCGGCCGACAAGAAGCGGCTTTCCCAGGTGCTGAACAACCTCCTTGAGAACGCGATTCGCCATACCCCGAAAGGCGGCACGGTCACCGTGAGCGCCGAGCGGGCCATGGAGGGAACCGTCGACAGCGTGCGCTTTGCCGTCCGCGACACCGGCGACGGCATCGCTCCCGAGGAGGTCGGCAAGCTGTTCCAGAGCTTCTATCAGGGCGAGAGCGCCTCCGGCGGCGGCCGCCTCGGCTTGGGCCTTTCGATCTCGCGCGAGATCGTGGACAGCCACGGCGGGCGCATCTGGGTCGAAAGCGAAGGCCTGGGCAAAGGCGCGGCGTTCCTGTTCACGGTGCCGACCAAGCGGTAGCGCTTGGAAACGTCCGGCGATAAGGCTTGACGTTTTTGTGAATTCCATCCATAATTTTCTGCTAAACTAGCCGAATTCCGAGGAGGATCGAAATGGCTTCGAAGGCTGCCCCGAAAAAAAAGGTGAAGGTGTTGATCGCCGACGACCAGACGCTCTTCCGTGAAGGGATCAAGGATCTTCTCGAGAACGAGAAGATCATCGAGGTGGTCGGCGAAGCCGCCGACGGGCTCGAAGCCGTCCGCTTGGCGAAGAAGCTCAAGCCCGACGTGATCCTGATGGACATCAAGCTCCCGCACCTCGACGGCGTCGCCGCGACGCGCCTGATCCGCAAGGAATGCCCGAACACGAACGTCCTCATCCTGTCCTCCTACGAGGACGAGGCGCACGTGATGGAGTCGATCCAGGCCGGCGCCAACGGCTACCTCTCGAAGATGCTCCCCGCCGCCGAGCT
>JAHFCD010000407.1 GCA_023249695.1 Elusimicrobiota bacterium | reverse complement strand
CTCGAAGTCGAGCGCCAGGTTGTACAGCGTGTCCTTCATGTTGTCGTCGAGCGGGCACAGCCGGAACTTCTCGAACGCGATGTCGAGCATGCCCTGGCCTTGGAACGACAGGCCGAGCATCTTGTTCGTCTCGATAGCCGACGCCTCGACGAGCTCCTTGCCCTTTTCGGTGATCAGGAAGCCCTTCGAGATGATGACGAGGTAGCCGGCGAGCAGCAGCACCATCGGGTAGGCGACCTGAAGCCACTGCCCGTTCATGAAGAGGTAGACGCCCGCGCCGAACAGGACGGCCGTGAGGACGATGCTGACGACCAGGCCCCACAGCGCCTTCAGGCGCGGCAGGATGACCATGATGAACAGGCCCATCGCGGCGAGCAGCCCGAGCTCGGCCTGCCGGGCCCACTGCGGGCGCGTCAGGAACTTCTGATGGAGGATGTTCGCGATGACGTTCGGCGCGACCTCGAGGGTGGGGAAGCCCGGCGCGACCGGCGTGACCCATTGCGTCGACACGCCCGAGGCCGTCAGCCCGACGATCACGATCTTGTCCTTGAAGAATTCGGCGTTCACCTTGTCGGCCATCAGGTTCGCGAAAGGCACGACGCGGATCGTCTCCTGGGGGCCGTTGAAGAGGACCGCCATCCGGCTCTCGTCGTCGAGGGGCACCCGCAGCTTTCCGAGCGTCAGCGCGACGCCCGGCTCGAACTTGAGGTCCTCGGGCTTGAGGCCGAGATAAGCCATGGTCAGGCTCGTCGCGAACGAGGGGTACAGCTCGCTGCCGTACTTGACGAGCGGCGTCTCGCGGCGCAGGATGCCGTCGGTTTCGGTATAGAGATTCACGTGCCCCAGGCCCGCCGCGGCCTCGGACAGCGCGAGGATCGGGTGCGCGATCTTCGCCTCCTCCTGGAGGTACGCGGCCCCGGGGGGAGCGCCGATCGCCGAGCTCGACACGGAGGGCGGGACGGCCTCGGTCTTGCCGCCGACGGTGCCGCCCGGGAAGAAGAGCGGAAGGATCACGTTGCCCGACGACCGCACGGACGCCAGCAGCTTCGAGTCCGAGTCCATCGCGACGGCCGCGGACGAGAACTCGAGAGCGAAATCGACGCCCTTCTGGGAGATCCGCCGCTCCCCCAGAAGCGCCTTGTACTTCTCCTCGAGCCGGAGAATTTCCGAGAGGCCCTGGTTCTGCTCGGGCTCGGAAAAGAGGATGTTGAGGCCGATGACCTTGGGCCCCGCCGCCTTGAGCTTCTCGATCGCGGCGGCCATGCGCGACCGCGGCCACGGCCAGCGCCCGATCTGCGCGATCGAATCGTCGTCGATCGCGACGAGGACGATCTCGGGCGGCGGATTCAGGTCCTGACGAAGCTTCGCCCGCAGGTCATAGGCCTTGAACTCGACGCTCTTGAGGAACGGCTCGCCGATGAAGTAGCTGCCCGCCACGAGCAGGGTCAAAACGAACCCCATCGCGGCGTCGATCAGGCGGCCTTTGTTCTTCATCTAATAGAGTGAGCCCGCGAACACGCGACGAACCGAGCCGCGCAAAGTATAGGCGGGTCGCCCCGGCGTGTCAACCCCGCTTCAGCTTCTCTTTCCTCCGAGTAAATTCCAGCCCAAGGGGAGCAATCCGGCCGAGACCGCCGACTTCAGAAGGTCGCCCGGCACGAAGGGCCACAGCCCCTGGGCCAGCAAGGTCGAGCCGGGCACGAAGCGCGACAGGCCGATCAGGCCGAACGCGAAGATCGGTAGGCTGCCCGCGAGCATCGCGAGGAAGGCGCGGCCGGGCGTGCGGTCCCAGCCGCGCTCGGCGAAGAGGCCGGTCGCGAACGCGCCGACCGGGAAGCCCACGAGATAGCCGCCCGTCGGCCCCAGGAGATGGACGAAGCCCGCGGCGCCCCCGGAGAAGAACGGGAGGCCGGCGGAGCCTTCGAGAAGATAAAGGAGGACGGCCGCGGCGCCGCGCCGCGAGCCCAGCAGGGCGCCGGCGTAGAGGACGCCCAACGTCCCGCCGCTCAGAGGCACGGGGGTGAACGGCAAATGAATCTGGATCTGAGCGCAGACGGCGATAAACAGGCTGGCGACGACGACGGCGGCGGAGTCGTGCATCAATCCCGACGACGGGAAGATCGATTCGACGAGCGTCGGGAACGCCGGGGCTTGGGCTTTCATTTCTTTACGACCTCCTTGGCGATCTGCGCGAGGGGAAGGCGCACGACGAACTGGGCGCCGCCGGTTTTCGCCGGCTGGACCCAGATTTCCCCTTTATGCAGTTTGATGATCTTGGAACAGATGGCGAGACCGAGGCCGAAGCCGGACTTCGGCAGGTCGGAGTCGAGCTGGCGGAACTTCTCGAACACGGCGGCACGCTGGGCCTCCGGTATGCCGGGGCCGTTGTCGGTGACGCTGAATTCGACCCGGTCCGACCCCGCGGCGGCGGCCTCGATGACGACGAGGCCGCCGCTCGGAGTGAACTTGATCGCGTTCGCGACGAGGTTGTGGATGAGCCGCTCGACGAGGCGCTCGTCGGCCTCGAACGCGGCGGGCGAGCCGTCGGCGAGGCGCGTCTCCAGCCGCACGCCCTTCTCGTCGGCCATCGGCTGAAATAGGCGCGTCGTCCGGCGTAGGACCTCGGCCGGCTGCACGCTCCCGGGCAGGAGCTTGAGGTGGCCGCTCTCGATGCGTGCCGAGTCGAGCGCGTCCTTGATCAGGGCCGTCAGGCGCTCGCAGGACTGATCGATGGCCTCGAGCCAGTTCTTCTGGCGCGTGTCGGGCTCGATGGACTTCTTCAGCAAACGCAGATACCCTTGAACCGCGAACAGGGGCGCGCGCAGGTCGTGCGCGGCGGCCTGGAAGAATTCCTCCTTCATCGCCTCGATGCGCTTTTCCGAGGTTTGGTCGCGCAGCATCATCAGCACGCCGAAATCGCCGCTCACCGGATCGGTGAACATCGTGACCGTCGTGCGAAAGCTCGTCGGCGGGCCTCCCGCGGCGGACGGAATCTCCATCACGCCGCCCGACGTGTGCGCCTTGAGCACATCCTGCACGCGAAGGCGCCAGCGCGACGGGTCGCGCGGCTGCAGCAGGCCCTTGCCGCCCGTCA
>JAHFCD010000015.1 GCA_023249695.1 Elusimicrobiota bacterium | reverse complement strand
AAATGTCCGGTCGTTGTCGTTTGGATCATGGTTTAGATCGGTGTGCCGTTAGCAGGTAAGTTGGCTTTGGTGGGGCCGTGGAAGAAGAATCTGCGCCAGGGGTGGTTCTTGGCGGGCGTGGGGCCTCTGCCGGTAATTCGTGGGTCGTCGTACTGCTTGCCGCGAGATGGCTGCGCTGCGAGGTGAGGCGTGTAAGGTCGCTTGGGAATGGTTTTGTAAGCGAGATAGTCGTCGTCTCGGCGCAGGTGGACGGAGCCGTCTAAACGCACTTCCACGTCGATTTTCTGGCCCGGCATGACCGTGACGGGCTGATTTTTCAGAAGCTGCATGAAGCCGGGCTTCCAGCGAACGGTGAAGTCGTTGGCGACCACGCGCTGGGTTCGCAGACAAAGCACGCGGTCGAGCATCTGGCCGCGCAGTATGGGCCTGTGGGCGTTGGTTTTGTTGGCTGGAGGGCGCCCGAAGCGCGTGTTGTGCGCGTCGATATACTTCTCGCGCAGGAAGCGCGTGGCGGCGGTGATCTCGCTGATGCCGGCCAGACGAAGTTCTTTGACGAGGCGGTCCTGGTGGGTCTTAAAGCCGCGCTCGACGCGGCCCTTGGCTTGGGGGCTGTGGGCGCAGATGACGCGGATGTCGAGCTCGGACATGGCGCGGGTGAATTGGGTCATCGGCTGTTCATCGCGCAATTGCTCGTCGACGGACGCGTTGCGCGTGGTCTTGTAGATCGAATCCTTGTCGACGTAGAAGGCCAACGGACGGCCCAAGCGCTTGAGATACGCGCGGCTGAGACGCATGAGGGTGAGGGTGTCTTCGGCATCGGCGAATTCGGCCCAGAGGATTTTTGAAGTGGCGTCGTCGACAAAGGCGATGAGCCAGCACTTTGGGCCGCGTCCCTCAAACCAGTCGTGAATTGAGCCGTCCACCTGGACGAGTTCACCTACGCAGGCCCTGCGGGCCCGCCAGGCGTGATGACGGATCTTCTGGCGTCGCGGCCGCCACAACGCCTCACGGATCATGGCCTCACGCAGGGCGGTCACGCCTAGCGACAGCCCGTGCCGTTCGACGAGCTTTTCGTGGGCGAAGCGTGGGCCGAAATCCGCGTAGTGCGCCTTGATCAGCGAAACAGCTTTGTCGAGAACCCCTGCAGGCAGTTGGTGGTTGGAGCGGCGCCCGCGCAGGCCGTGGATGACGCCCTTGGGGCCTTTGGCGCGCATTCGTGCGCAAAGGCGCCTCACCTGGCGAGACGAGAGATCAAGCTGCTGTGCGGCCAACGGCTTCGTCAGACGGCCTTCCTGCACTTGATTGAGTATTCGCAGGCGATCGATATCACGCACGGTCAGCTCCAGACGTTCGAGGGGTTCCATGACAATATGGTGCCAAAGCGGACATTTCTATTGGTCGCAAAGCGGACATTTCTATTCGACGCCTACAGGAGCAACACTGGGATTGACTTTTCTGGCTTCTGTGCATACACTGTATGTATGAGTGAGCTGCGCTTCGAATGGGACCGGGATAAGGACAAGGAGAACATTCGAAAGCATGGCGTTGCTTTCGCGGAAGCCCAGACTGCATTCTTTGATGAAAAAGCCGTTCGCTATATCGATCCTGACGATTCGGGCGACGAAGATCGCTTCATTCTTCTGGGCATGAGCGTCAAGCTGAGAGTTCTTGTTGTATGCCACTGCCTCAGAGACGGCGATGCCGTGATCCGCATCATTTCTGCACGGAAGGCGAGCAAGAGCGAGTCGAAGGATTACGGGAGGTAAACATATGAGAACGCACTATGATTTTTCAAAGATGAAGGGCGTGAAGAACCCGTACATCTCTCGCCTAAAGCAGCCCATTACCATTCGGCTGGATAAGGCGACCGTTTTGTATTTCAAAGAGCTGGCATCAGAAGTTGGGATGCCATACCAGAACTTGATTAACCTGTACCTGCGCGATTGTGCAGCGCACCATAAGAAGCTCGCGCTGAAATGGGCGGCTTAGGCACTCCGGGTAACCATTGGCTTGACGAGACGGCGGCTCCTGGGGAGATCTTAATAGCCGCCGCTCGTCATCCCCTGCGTTAGCGCTCAAGGGAACGTCGAATCGACAGGCCATTGAATTATGGCGGAAGTCCCGCTATCCTAGGCATATGACGACCAAGCAGAAGGTCATTCAGGCTGTCCAAGGCCTGCCCGAAAACGCCTCTTACGAGGACGCGATGGAGCGCCTTTTGTTTTTGTCGAAGGTTGAGCGCGGCTTACAGCAAGCCGATGCGGGGCAGACTGTTGCGCACAGCAAGGTCAAAGAGAAGATGAAGCGATGGCTGAAGTAAGGTGGACGCTTCAGGCCACCGACGATCTTGATTCTATAGCTCAATTCCTCTCCAAAGACTCCCCGCAGTACGCCCGCCTCTTCGTTTCTGATGTTTTCCAAGCGGTTGAACGCCTGCGTGAGTTCCCCAAATCAGGCCGCATAGTTCCCGAGTTGAACGACCCCGTCGTTCGTGAAGTCATCCTTGGGAATTACCGCCTCGTTTATCGTTTCAAAGAAAAACTGATTGAGCTGTTGACCATTTATCACGAGGCACGCCTGCTCGATCCAACAACCCTTGAATGAACAACGGCTGCGGGCACCTGTTTGAGCGGCCTAACCTTCGGCTTGCGCGGCCGGCGGCCTCGGTTGGTTGGACGGTTGAAGCCGTCGCCGCTCATCCCCTGCGTTCGGCGCCCTTAGATTTATGAATACGCTTTTCCCAATGACCTCAGTGGCGTACGAGAAATACTTAAGGGACGCCGTCGTCAAATATGCGGAAAGCAACGTCTCTTCCGGGCGGTGGCCGAAGGAAGGATCAATTGAGCGTTCAAAGGCGGCTTATGCGGAGTTGCTTCCGCTGGGGACGAAAACCCCGGACAACCACCTGTATGAGATTCGAGCTGACGCCGGATCGGAGACCGTCGGGATGCTTTGGTTCGCGATCGTGAAGCGCAACGGAATACGCTCGGCCTTTGTCTACGACGTGTTTGTCGATCCCAAATTCCGGAATCAGGGACACGCGACGCGCGCCTTCAAAGCGCTTGAGGACATTGCCAGGGAGCGCGATATCTCGAACATCGGTCTTCACGTCTTTAGCTTCAATCGCGGCGCGCAAGCGCTTTACGAGAAGCTCGGTTATGCCGTCACGGGCATCAACATGATCAAGCGCCTCGGCGGCGCCTAGCTGATGGATCGGGGGACGCGGAAAAGGAGGAGTAGATGACGACGCGAGCGGAACAGATTCGGGATCAGCAGCAGGAGACGTGGGACAAGTTTTCGGCGGGTTGGGAAAAATGGGACGAGCTGGTCCTCGGCTGGCTCGAGAAGGTCGGCCTCGCGATCCTCGACGGCGCTCATCTGCGCGCCGACTCCTACGTGCTGGACATCGCGTCCGGCACGGGGGAGCCCGCGCTCACCGCCGCCGCGCGCTGCCCGCGGGGGACAATCATGATGACCGATCTCGCCGAAAAGATGCTCTTGGTTGCCAAAGCGAACGCCGCTCGCCGCGGCCTGCGCAACGTGGAGGCGCGCCAGTGCGATGCCGGCGCCCTGCCTTTCGCCGACAACACGTTCGATGCGGTCACCGCCCGCTTCGGCTTCATGTTCTTTCCCGACGTGCTGGTCGCCGCGCGCGAGTTCGTGCGCGTGGCGAAGCCCGGCGCCCGCGTCTGCGCCTCGGTGTGGAGCGTGCCGGAGAAGAACGCGTGGGCGACCACCATCATGGGAACCATCAATAAAAACGTGGACCTGCCCGCGCCGCCTCCCGGCTCGCCGGGCCTGTTCCGTTGCGCCGCCCCCGGGTACATGGCGGGCGTCTTTCGCGACGCCGGGCTCAAGAACGTGACCGAGGAGGAGGTCGGCGCGCCTCTGCAGTGCGCCGACCCGGAACAGTATTTTGCCTTCATGAGCGAGATCGCCGCTCCGGTCGTGGCGGGCATGGCGAAGGCGGACGAGGCCACGCGCGCCAAAATCAAAGCGGCGGTCCTTGAGCTGGCGGCGCTGCGCTCCAGCGGAGGCAAGGTGCGCTTCGACGGCTCCGCCATCGTCGTCTGCGGGGAGAAATAACGCCGGCGCGAAGGCGAGCGGCCGGGGGTGGTATGGATACGCGCGCAATCTTTCGACAGCGCCTCGAGCGGCCTCGCCCCGGATGGCTGGAGGCGACGACCGTGCTGCGGCATTTCAGTCTGATCAACTACGGCGTCCCGACGGAGCGCCTCGAAGCGATCATTCCTCGGGAGCACTTTGAAATCGCCAAATTCGAAACCGGCGAAGGCCCGCGCTCTTTCGTCAGCGTCGTCCCCTTCCTGGATCTCGATTTCAATTTTCCGCGCCTGGCGCCTTGGCTCAAATTCTCTTTTTATCAGACGAACCATCGCGCCTATGTCATCGACCGGAAAACCGGCCAGCACGCCGTGTGGTTCTTTGGAACCAATCTGGGGTCGCCGCTGGTTCATCTTCCCCGGCTCCTCTGGAAAATCCCGTGGCACTATACCCGCTATTGCGTCGATTGCCGCTATAGCCCCGCCTTGAAGCGCTACGAGAGCTATCGCTACGACTTCGAATCGGAATGGTGCTCGGGAAGAACGCGTCTTCGCGACACCGGCGAACCCATCGAGCTGATGCCCGGCTTCAAGTCATTGGATGAAATGAAGCTGATCCTCACGCACCCTGTTCGCGGGTACTACCGCGGGCTCGACGGAAGGATTGGAACCTACGAGATTTGGCATAAAGAAATGGAATGCACGAAGGGGATCGCGGACGACCTTTACTACAGCCTCTATGAACGCCTGGGCCTCATGTCGAAGGAGGAGATGCTGCGGCCGCATTCGATATTCATGTGTCCCGAAATCCAGTTCGACATCCATTTGCCTCCGACGCGGTTGGGAACGGGCAGCCCGGCCTAACCAGGGTTCGAGGCGGCGGGTCGGGAGGGCGGTGTCTCGAGACGGTTTTCAGGAACGCCGAGAAATCCAGGCCGCGCCGATCGCCCCGCTGAGGCAGAGGATCACCAGGACGGCGACTCCAACCGAGAGGCCCACTCTGATCTTGCGCGCGCGGCCCGTCGTCGACGGGAGGGAGCGGTACAGGAGGAGCAAGCCAAGGCTTCCGAGAAATCCCAGACCCGCCAAGAGAGCCGCCGCCCATCGAAGCTGTTCCGGGAGGCGCGCCATGAGGATGGTTCCGCATTCCATTTTGAAAGTCTAGCGCAGGTCGTGTGCGGCTATCAAGGCCGATCGCCGATGCGGAACACGCCGAATACGGTATATTGCGCTCCGGTGCCGCCAATGGACCTCTCGTCGCGAGCCTTTATGCAAGGAAATGACAAAATCTAAATCAACTTCTCGCGAGGCGCATCGTCTACCGGCGGATTTGCGTGAAGCGATCGCGTCCGACGCCGCCGTGAGAAGCGCCTGGGCGGATATTACGCCGCTTGCGCGCAACGAGTGGATCTGCTGGGTGACCTCCGCCAAGAAGGATGAGACGCGAAGGCGCCGTGTCGCCGTCGGCCTCGATAAGATGCGCAAAGGCATGCGCCGGCCGTGCTGTTGGCCGGGCTGTCCTCATAGGTGATCGGCGGGACCGCCGGAGGAGGACAATGGATTGATGAAATCGCCCATGAAAAAAAGCTCCGCGCTAGTTCTTCAGGCGGTCGTCGTGCTCATCGGCCTCGGCGCCCTCGCTTTCCTGCTTTGGGAGCCGCATCTCGAAGGCCGAAACGCGCACGCGACGCCCTTCGAGATCTATTTCAAGGATCCCTTTTTGGCGTATGCGTACATCGCGTCCATTCCATTTTTCACGGCGCTCTTCCAGGCCTTCAAGGCGTTGGGAGACATCGGACGAAATAAGGCGTTCTCGCCGATGACCGTGAAAGCCCTGCGGACCGTGAAATTCTGCGCGTTAGCCGTTATCGGGTTCGTCGCGGTCGGAGAACTTTTCATCGTGCTGGGCGACAGCGACGATCGCGCGGGCGGGGTTTTCATGGGCCTCCTCATTGCCTTCGGCTCCGGGGCGGTCGCCGCCGCGGCGGCGATGTTCGAGAAAAAGATCGGGAGAGCCGCGGTCGCTCGGCCTCGGCGTTAGAAGGAAGCGGCCCGGCTGCCCGCCGTGATGGGCGAGCGGGCCGGTCCCGCCGGCCGTCGCGGGCATTGACAGCCGACGGGAGGAGGGCTACTCTAGGTCGGTATGGCCGATGTCCTGATTTTCGACGACGACCCGAGCGTAGGCGACCTGATGAGCGAGCTGCTTCGCGGACGGGGCCTGGCCGTCTCGCATTTCATGAGCGGGGCGGGCGTCGTGCAGCTCGTCCAGGAAAACAAGCCGAAGCTGGTCATCCTGGACATCATGATGCCCGGGATGGACGGCTTGACCGCGTGCCGGACCCTCAAGAGCAACCCGGCCACGCGCGCCGTCAAGATCGCGATCCTGACGGCCAAGAATTACCTCGAGGACCAGCAGACGGCGATGCGCTACGGCGCCGATCTCTTCCTGCACAAGCCGTTCGATCCGGGCGCGTTCGCGGGCTCGATCGGCCGGATGCTGGGGCTTTCCGAGGCGGTCGAGCCGCCGATGCCGCCGGCGCCGCCCATCGTCGTGACGATCCTCCCCGGCTGCGTCGTCGTGGAGACGGCCGGGCTGCAGGTGCTCTTCGACGCCGGCAAGGGGCTCAAAGGATACATCGAGAAGCAGAGCCAGACCTTCCCGCTGAACTGGTTTCTGATCAGCCGCGGCCGCCCGGACATCGTCAGCGACATCTCCGCCGGCGCCCTGCTGATCGGGCGGGGGGGGCGCGTCAACTTGGCCGGCCCCGACGATTCCGAATCGCAGCTTCAGCGGCTGGCCCCGCCGATCTGCGCGACCTTGCCCGACGGCACGCGCGGCACGCCGTTGCTCTACCCCCAGCGCGAGGGCGAGTTCGCGTTGGAGACGGGCGTGCGGGCGGTGACCCGGTTGACCCAGCACTCGGGAACCTGCCTCGCGTACCGCATCGAGCTCCAGGGGCGCAGCATCGTCTATTGCCCGGCGCATGAGATTCATCCCGAGCTGGCGAGGCTCAACAAGCACGAGTACGCGAAGTTCCGGGATTTCTTCAAGGGCGCGGACCTGCTCCTGCACGGCTACCGCCGCTCGCTGGTCGACGAGCCCTCGAAGGACGCGATCGGCAACGGCGCCTGGGAGACGGTCGTGGATCTCGCCGCGGCCGCCGAGGTGAAGCGCATCGCGCTGCTCCCGATGGCGCCGGACACGCAGACCGACGGCCTCCAGTACCGCATCGAGGAGCGGCTGCTGGCCCAGGATTCCCTCCTGTGCTTCGGCGTGACGCGCTTCAACGAGAGAGTTATTCTATAATCGCCGGATGAACAAGCTCAGGTATTTCTCGGACTACGCCTATGCCGCGCTGCGCTTCATGTCCGGCTGGATGTTCGCCTTCCACGGCGCGCAGAAGCTGTTCGGCCTGCTGGCGCCGGCGCAGATGCCCCCCATGACGATCGGCTCCCAGATGTGGTTCGGCGGCGTCATCGAGTTCTTCGGCGGGCTGATGATCGCGCTCGGCTTGCGGACCCGCTGGGCGGCCTTCATCTGCAGCGGCACCATGGCCGTCGCCTATGCGCAATTCCACTGGAAATTCCAGTTCAATTCTGGATTCTTTCCGGCCGTGAACCAGGGCGAGCTCGCGGTCGTTTACTGCTTCATTTTCTTCTTCATCGCCTGCGAAGGCGGGGGGAGGTTCAGCCTCAGCCGGAAGGATTAGGGGCCGGGCGCATGCGCCCGGCACAGATGTGCGAAGGAGTAGCCATTAACATCTAGATTTGCTATACTGAACGCATCATGAAGAAGAACTTGCACCCCCTCTATCGCACCGTCGTGTTCCAGGACGTCTCCGCCAACAAAGGCTTCCTGACCCGCTCGGCCGTCATCGCCAAGGACACCGTCGTCTGGGAAGACGGCAAGACCTACCCGATGGTCAAGCTCGACATCTCCGCTCTCTCCCACCCCTTCTACACGGGACAGCAGAAGGTCATGGACACCGCCGGCCGCATCGACCGCTTCAAGAAGCGCTTCGTCGCGTCGGAAGGCAAGACCGTCAAGCGCAAGGTCGCGGCGACGCAGACCAAGCGCCTCGTCCACGTCGGCCATACGGCCAAGCGCGAGCAGGTTCTCTCCACGGCCGTGAAGAAGGAAGACAAGGACGCGAAGAAGCCGGCCGGACCCAAGAAGGACAAGCCCGCCAAGAAGGACTAGCGGTCTCGCTCCGAAACGGGCCCCGGCCAGAAATGGCCGGGGCCCGCTACTTTTATACGGCCCCCTAAATCATGGATCCCAAAATCGCCAAGCTGGACAACGACTACCGCGAGCTCGAAGGCAAGCTCGCGGCGGGCGGCCTGTCGGCCGCCGAGCTCAAGGAGCTCGCGGTGCGGCACTCCCAGCTGGCGCCGATGATGGCCAAGGTGCGCGAGCTGCTGCGCGTCGAGGGCGAGCTCGAGGGGCTTTCGGCGATGGAGGCCGATCCGGACATGAAGGCGATGGCCGACGAGGAGCGCCCGAAGCTCACGGAGCGCTGGAACGCGCTGTCGGCCGACATCGCCGCCGATCTCCTGCCCAAGGACCCCAACGACGCGAAGAACTGCTATCTCGAGCTTCGCGCCGGCGCGGGCGGCGACGAGGCCGGCCTGTTCGCCGGGGAGCTGCTCCGGGCCTACATGCGCTACTGCGAGACCAAGGGGTGGAAGGTCGAGGTGCAGGAGATGTCCTCCGCGGGCAAGGGCGTCAAGGGCGCGGTCATCTTCGTCGGCGGCAAGGAGGTCTACTCCTGGCTGCGCTACGAGGGCGGCGTGCACCGCGTCCAGCGCGTGCCCGCGACCGAGGCCGCGGGACGCATACACACCTCGACCGTGACGGTCGCCGTCATGCCCGAGGTCGAGGAATCCGCCGAGATCGTCATACGCCCCGACGAGCTGAAGGTCGACACCTACCGCGCCGGCGGCGCCGGCGGCCAGAACGTCAACAAGGTCGAGACCGCGGTGCGCATCACCCATCTTCCGACGGGCTTCATCGTCGAGTGCCAGGAGGAGCGCTCGCAGGGCCGCAACCGCGAGCGCGCGATGAAGCGCCTGTACGCGATGCTCGCCGACGCCGAGCGCATCAAGGCCGCGGCGGCCAACGCTGAAACGCGGAAGTCGCAGGTCGGCACCGGCGACCGCTCCGAGAAGATCCGCACCTACAATTTCCCGCAGTCGCGCGTCACCGATCACCGCCTCGAGCGCTCCTGGCACAACCTGGCCGGGATCATGGAAGGCGACCTGGGGCCGGTGTTCGAGGCCCTGCGCGACGAGCAGCGCCGGCTCCTGATGGCGGAGGCGAAGTGAACGTCTCCGAGTGCCTGCAGAAGGGCGAGGCCTATCTCATCGAGCGCGGCGTCCCCGAGCCGAAGGCCAACGCCGAGTTCCTCATGGCCGAGATGCTGGCGGTCGGACGCCTGACCGCGGTGACGCAGGGAACCCGCGCGCTGACGGCCAAGGAGACGCACCAGTTCCTGGATTGGATCAAGTGGCGGGGCAAGCGCATACCGCTCGCCTACATCATCGGCCATCAGCCTTTTCTCGGCATCAACATCCGGGTCACGCGCGATTCCCTGGTCCCGCGCCCGGAGACCGAGGAGCTCGTCATCGAATGCGAGCGCCTGGTCAAGCTCTCCAAGGCCGCGGCGCCGAAAATCCTCGAGATCGGCACCGGCACCGGCTGCATCGCGATCGCGCTGGCCCAGCTGCTGCCGTCGGCGACGATCTTCGCGACCGACCTGTCGAAATCGGCGCTCGACCTCGCCCAGAAAAACGCGATCACCCACCACGTCGGCAACCGCATCCGGTTCGTGCGCGAGGACTTGTTCTCCGACAAGCAGGGGCTCCGGGGCTGGGCCGACCTGATGGTCTCGAACCCGCCCTACATCCCGACCAAGGAGCTCGACGATCTCGAGCCCGAGGTGCTCAAGGAGCCCCGCATGGCGCTCGACGGGGGCAAGGACGGGCTCGACGCCGTGCGCGCGATCACCTTGATGGCGCCGAAGCTGCTCAAGCCCGGCGGCATCCTCGGGATGGAAATCGGCTCGAAGCAGGGGCCGGCCGTCGCCAAGCTGTTCGCCGCGGCGGGGCTTCAGGGCGTCAGCGTCAAGAAGGACGCGCAGGGCCTCGAGCGTTTCGCGTTCGGCTCGCTGCCGGCTTAGGCTCGGGCTCGCGCGGTCCGTCGGACCCGGAGGGGTCCGACACGAAAGCATTTTCGGAAATCCTCAGAGCTTTCAGGAAATGGTAAATTCACTTCCCCATGGATAAGCTCGTCATCGAAGGCGGAAAACCCCTCAACGGGACCATCAAGGTGAGCGGCGCGAAGAACGCGGCCCTCCCGATCCTGATCGCGACTTTGCTGACCGATGAGCCGTGCGTCATCGAGAACGTGCCCGCGACCTTGCGCGACCTGCGCACCACCTTCCGCCTGCTCGAAAGCCTCGGCAAGAAGGTCGTCGTGTCGGGCTCGACCGTCAGCGTGCTCGCGACGGGATCTCTGAAGACCCAGGCCCCGTATGAGATCGTCAAGCAGATGCGCGCCTCGGTGCTGGCCGCGGGCCCCCTGCTCGCCCGCTTCGGCCTCGTGCGCGTGCCGATCCCCGGCGGCTGCGCGATCGGCCTGAGGCCGATCGACATCCACCTGAAGGGCTTCGAGGCGATGGGCGCGCGCCGCATCGCCGACCACGGCGACATCATCATGTCGGCCCCCAAGCTCAATCCCGTCACGATCAAGCTGAGATTCCCGAGCGTGGGCGCCACCCAAAATCTGATGATGGCCGCGGCGGCCACCGTCGGCAAGACGACCATCAAGAACGCGGCGCAGGAGCCGGAGATGGCGGACCTCGGCGTGTTCCTGGGACGGCTCGGGGCGAAGATCCACGGCGCCGGCACGGCGACCGTCACGATCGAGGGCAAGGCGAAGCTGAGCGGCGCGCGCCACCGCGTCATCCCGGACCGCATCGAGGCGGGGACCTTCCTGCTCGCCTGCGCCGCGGCGCGCGGCCGCGTGAAGCTTCTCGGCGCCGAGGCGTCGCATCTCACCGCGGTCCTCTCCGCTCTGAAGAAGGCCGGCGCGAAGATCAAGACGGGCCGGGGCTTCATCGAGCTGTCGATGGACCGGCGGCCCAAAGCGCTGGCGATCGTCACGAAGCCGCACCCCGGCTTTCCGACCGACCTTCAGGCTCCGTGGATGGCGTTGATGACCTTGTGCACCGGCTTCGCGAAAGTAACGGAGACGGTCTTCGAGAACCGGTTCCTGCACGCCGCCGAGCTCGGCCGCATGGGCGCGCAGATCGCCGTGTCGGGCCGCACCGCCGTCGTCGCGGGCCAGGAGCAGCTGTCGGGCGCGCCGATCATGGCCTCCGACATCCGCGCGGGCGCGGCGCTGCTGGTGGCGGGGCTGGCGGCCAAGGGCCGCACCACCATCGCCCGCGTCTACCACATCGATCGCGGCTACGAGACGGTGGAAGCCAAGCTGTCCGGAGCCGGCGCCCGCCTCGAGCGGCAGAAATGATCTTCGCCGAC
The DNA here is from genome assembly GCA_023249695.1 of Elusimicrobiota bacterium. Classification (GTDB taxonomy): domain Bacteria; phylum Elusimicrobiota; class Elusimicrobia; order UBA1565; family UBA9628; genus GWA2-66-18. Next base: position 321 of record JAHFCD010000015.1, on the reverse strand, counting down.
GCGCTCGCGGTTCTGGAGGAGCGCCAGGAGACGAAGATCGTGCTGGGGCTGGGCCGCGTGCGCGCGCATCTGGCCGAGCTGGGCGACCCGCACCTGGCCGTGCCCGCCGTCCACGTCGCGGGCACCAACGGCAAGGGCTCGACCTGCGCGATTCTCGCCTCCGTCCTGTCCGCCGCGGGCTACAGCACGGGCCTCTACGTCTCGCCCCATCTCCTGTCCGTCCGCGAGCGGATCTCCGTCGATGGGCGCGACATCTCGGAGCACGAATTCGCGCGGCTGATGGCGCGTTCGCTCGCCGTCGAGAAGAAGAACCCGCTGACT
>JAHFCD010000406.1 GCA_023249695.1 Elusimicrobiota bacterium | reverse complement strand
ACGCGAAGGGCAAGGGCGCCGCCCTCTACGAGAGCGTGGATCTGTTGAACAAGAAAGATCCGAAAAAATACTTCGTGATGTACCGGTTCTTCGCGATGGACGCGAAGGATCCCGCGAAGCCCGACGGCGAGAAGGAGAAGAAGGTGTTCCGCCAGAGGCTCTTCGAGGTGTTCAACTCCACGAGCCCTCTCCCGCAGAACGTCAACGTGCAGGGGCTGCTTCTGGACGACGCGCCGATCGTCAAGAGCCACACGGACTCGGGCTACCGCTTCATCTCGGGGTCGACCAAGGCCAAGGGCGTGGTCGCCGTGGTCCAGCAAAAGTCGTCGGGCGGGGACAACCAGCAGAACCCGGCCCTAAACTGCGTCGGGCCCGTCGTCTGGTGGGGCCTCACCCGCCCCGAGGCCTTGAAAGCCTGCCAGGCCGATAAGCTCTGATCGACCCATGGCCCGGAATTCTGGCCTTTACGGCCAGGATTCCGGGCTTTTTTTTGGGGGGCCTAGCCGCGCTGGGCCCTTCGACCCTGGCCTGTGTCTTCCGCCGAGGTTACAATAAGAACATGAAAAAACTTTCCGTCGCGCTGTTGCTCGTCGCCGTCTCCGCCTCCGCCGTCGTTCGTGCCGGTGACTTTGATTGGGCCCAAACCGCCGATGCGAACGGTATCGCCCGTTCGATGGCCAAGGTGAAGGTCGCCGCCGCAAAAGCCGCCGTCCTCGTGCCGGCCGCGTCGGCGACGTCCGAGGAGGCCATTACGCTCGTTTGCCAGCAGGAGGAAGGACCGGGTAATACCGATACGGGTGGAACGTTTACGCTTCGGGTCGACTTCAGCCGGAAGATCGTCAGCTATTTGCGACCCGACGGCACCGTGTTTATGTCTGCGGAGGCGACGATCACGGAGAGCAACATCCGTTGGTTTGGGGAAAACTCATCCAAGAAGGAGCAGGGTTTTAACGGGGAGTTGAACAGGCTCTCCGGCCGCGCCTGGGTTGGCTATACCGCCGAGGCTAATTTCCACATGTCCGGCCCATGCAGCCGGGTGGCGAAAAAGTTCTGAGTGATGCCGGGCCCGGGACCTAAGGCCTATAAGGCCTAGGTCCCGGGCCTTTTATTTTTATAGGCCCATAGGCCCTGACAGGAGGGGCCCCCTCTGCTACACTGAGTGCAGGTCGCGCCCCTCATGAAATCCCTCGCGCGTCGTGCCGTCGCCTCGATCGTCTGTGCCGCCATGCTCGCGGCGCAGTGGCCCGCCTCGGCGTGGGCCGCGGCCGGCTCGACCGAGCCCAATCCCGCCGAGGCGATGAAGTACCTCCGCTCCCTCGGGGTGTACACGGACGACGCGGACCCGCTGAAGTCCTACCTGGGCTCCGACGCCAAGCTGACCCCGATCGGCCGCATCATGTACCTCTCCTTGAAGGCGCGCTACAACCCGGCCGAAGAGGTCGAGTCGATGAAGCCGATCCTCGACCGCCTGCGCAGCAACGGCCCCTACACGTCGGCGCGGCAGGACGGCTCGGCGCGAGCCATGAAGATCTTCGTGGATAAGTTCGGGGCCATGGACGCGGCGCCGGCGGGCAGCGTCGAGGGATCCTTCCGGGACGGCGCGATGCGCGAGGCGCTGATGACCGGCGCCGCGGTCGCCGATCCGCCGAAGGGCGACGCGTACATGCAGATCGAGAACAACGGAAACTTCGAGTTCTGGGACTCGAAGGGCCTCGCGTTCCGGATGACCAAGAACCAGGTCACGACGTACAACCGCGACCTGCAGAAGATGCAGCGGCAGATGAACCTGAGCCGGCCGCCCCAGGTGGCGCTGATCCCCGAGACGGGCCGCTACAACAACGAGATGTTCCAGTACAGCTTCTTTCGCCTCAAGAACCAGGAGACGGAGTACGTCAAGGCGACGCGCATCGACCGCATGATCGCGATTGCCGAGCTCCTGGGCAAACAGTACCCCACCGACCTGTGGTTCAACGACGCGACCCTCGAGGCGGACCTGATCCGCCAGGCCAAGGCGAAAACCTACGACCACCGGGGCACGACCTACAGCATCTACGACATCGTGGAGGCCAAGTTCACCCAGCGGCGCGCCTACATCGAGGGCATGAAGGCCGCGGTGACGCGCTACGAGACGGACATGAACACCTTCAAGAAGGCGACCACGATCACCGACTCGCAGTACGCGACGATGACGCTCGACGAGCAGAACGCGATGCGCTGGATCAGCCTGACCGTCCTCGAGATCCAGGTGTTCCACGTCAAGAATCAGCGCGAGCGCGTGGACCCGACCTCGCCCGACGCTCAGGCGATCATGAAGATCGTCGACGAGTCGGACCTGACGCACGATCAGAAGGTCGCTTACAAGGAGCAGGGGCTCCGGATGAAGGAGCGCCTCGATCAGCTCGGCCAGATCCTCGCGCGGACCCGCAAGGCGCTGCAGGAGTCGGACTACGCCGGCAGCCTGGACTCGGTGCAGGCCGCGCTCGCCGCGACGCAGAAGGAGCTCGGCGACCTCTCGGTGGATTATGCGATCTACCTGGAAGCGCCCCCCACCGCGTTCCTGGCGAAGGGCCAGACCCTCCAGACCCACAAGATCTACAACGTCGTCGGGCATCTTTATAACGGCGTTTCGGCGACTTTGCGCGGCGGCTACAAGATGACGCCCTGGGGCGCCAAGTACGCCGAGAACATGAAGGCGATCGAAGGCGACGGCACGACGCCCTCGATGGAAAAGACCTACAACGGGCTCACTTTGCTGGTGGCGTCGGGCCGCCGCGAGGATTGGGCCGAGGCGCGCCGGCGGATCATCGCGATGAACCCGAACGCGGCCGCGTACTCGATGACCGGCACGTCCACGGGCGATGCCGCGAAGGTCAACGACGCTGTGCGCATCAGCGCGTCGCTGAAGGCCTCTCATGACCGCATCAACGCGGTGACCGAGACCAACAAGTCTCTCGACGCGGCGTCGTCCTTCGTGACCTGGACGATCAGCATCGCGCTGCTGGCGCCGATCGCGCGCGGCGCGCTCAACGGCGTCGGCAAGCTCAGCGGCGTGGGCGGGGGCATGATCACGGAAGGCGTCGCGGTGGGCGGGGCCCGGGGCCTGGCCATGCG
>JAHFCD010000405.1 GCA_023249695.1 Elusimicrobiota bacterium | reverse complement strand
CGGCGCATCGCGGAGATTCCGGCGGGGCGGCCCGTGGCCGTGTACTGCGCGGGCGGCTACCGCTCCTCCATCGCGGCGAGCCTGCTGCGCGCGGCGGGGCGCCCGGACGTCACCGACCTCGTCGGGGGCTTCGGCGCCTGGCGCGACGAATCCCTGCCGGTCGCCGCCTAAAAAAAAGAATCCCCGGCGCTTCCAACGTTGGAAGCGCCGGGGATAGCGTGCGTCAGGAGCTTATTCGCCGGCGCGTTCGGTCTCGCCGATGACGCTGAAGTCGAGGCCGGGCTCCTGCGCCTCCGTGACCTTCTGCTCGAGCTGGTTCTGATAGGCGATCGAGTAACGCGCGTAGGGAATCGCCTCGAGGCGCGCGCGCGTGATCGCCTTCTGGGTGGCCTCGCAAATGCCGTAGGTCCCGTTGTCGATCTTGCGGATCGCGGCCTCGACCATGTCGAGCGTGGTGCGCTCGTTGTCGGAGAGCTCGAACATCAGCTCCTTCTCGATGGACTGGCTCGCCTGATCGACGGAGTCGCCGTTGTCCACCTCGTGGATGCTCTGCTTGCGCACCGTGCGCAGGATGTCGTCGCGCATCGCGACGAGCTCGGTCCGGATGGACTTGATCTTCGCCGGCGTCAGCCACGCCAAATCTTTAGCGGAAGACACGGCCGCGGCTTTCGGCTTCGCGGTATTCTTAGCGACTTTTTTCGTCATAACGCCTCCGGCAAATCGGGACGAGATAGTATATGAGAATGCCCGAGCGGCGCAAGACCCAGGCGGCGCCGGCCAACGGGGCCGGGCCCCTGTCAACTCATTAAGGGATGTTACCGTAGCCGTTGCCGTTAAGCCGTGCCTCCTTGTACAAGATAAACTTGGTTTCGTTACCAGGTCCGTAGAGCTATTTCTTTGGCCTTGAGCCGTTCGAATCGATCGAGCGTTGGCCAGTCGATCGGGTGAGGCGGGCCGATGAAAGGGCGATCCATGGCGAATGCGCCGGGCTTGCCGTGGAGCCATTGGGGCTTCGGCGCCGGTGAACGCATGGTCCAAATTCGTTCGAGCTTCTTGTCGATGATCCGTGAGAGCTCGAAGGGATTGAGCTGGTCGCGTAAACGGCGCAAGGCCGCGATCTTGACCTGATCGCCGCGGCCCGAATCGAGCACGCGCTGGAACGGAGTCTTCGGCGTATCGTAGCGCCGCCTGAGTTTGGAGCCGACGCGCACCTTTGCGACAAGCTTCATCGAGGGCAAAAACAGGTTCTGAAACCAGCGCAGCTCGCGGCGATAGAGGTCGTTGATGGCGTCGACGGCCGGCTGGGTATCGAATCGACCGTAGCCCAGCGGCTTGCGCACGTGAGTCCAGTTTTTCTGCTCGACATGGGCGTTGTCGTCTTTTTTGTAGGGCCGGCCGCGGGTCATCTGGATCGCGGCACGTTTCTTTGCGGGATCGCCCTGGCAGTAGCGGTACAGGTGATCGTTGATGAATTCTGAACCGTTGTCGCTATCTACGCCCAGCAGATCGAACGGCAGCTCTCGTCGGGCTTCGTCGAGAGCGGCGCAGACGACCTCCTGACTTTTCCCCAGCACGCAGCGACGTTCGACCCAGCCCGTGAAGACATCGGCCTGCGTCAGCGTGTTGGCGAAGTAACCCTCGCCGCAGTCGCCGCAATGCGCGACCAAGTCCACCTCCGTGTAGCCCGGACGGTCCACGTCCCAACAGTCGGTCTTGATGGGGATGTGATGCTTGAGAATATGCCCGGGCCGCGTCTGGCCGTAGATCCGGCGCAGGGCCTGACGTTTTTGAGGCTTCAAGCGCCGGTCGATGGTCGCGGGGCTGATCATGCGCAGGAGGCGTTCTTCCGGCGCCGTAATACGCAGTTCCTCGCGGGAAATGCTCATCCATTCGAGCAGCGTGAACTTCAGCCGTTGCCCGCAAGGGTAGCCCGACGCTTTCCAGACGGCCTCCAGGAGGCTCAGCAGGCGCTTGCCGTTGTAGGGTGATTGCCGAGGTTGGCATGCCGCCCGCCGCGGTCCCGGCGCCGGCCGATTGAGCGTCCTCAGCGCGTGTTTTCGGTGGCAGCCGTAGGTCTTGCAGAACTCGTCGAGGATCGCGCCCTTCTCGCGCTTGCCCTTGGCCTGTGCGTACCGCTCGTGAATCGTCTTCATGTATTCCCATCGGGCTTGCGGGCTCATCCTCGGTGCTCCCGAACGGCGCGCTATATTGCGCCGTTCGGTAACATTCTAAATGAGTCAACCAGGACCGCTTCGGTAACATTCTTAATGATTCAATTCGGGGCCTTGAAATCGCGGGGAGGCGGGGCTATACTCGAAAAACGCGGCCCGCCATGCCCCTCCTTCGCCTCTTCGCCCCCCTCCTGGCCCTCCTCGCCGCGCTTCCCGCGGGCGCGCAGACGACCATCGACGACCTCAAGCGCTCCGCCGGCAAGGACGCCTCGATCCGGGCCGGGGGCATCGCGGCTCCCGAGGGCAAGGCGATCGAATACAAGACGCCGCCGATCACGGGTTGCACCCCGGAGCAGCAGGCCGGGATGGAGAAGGCGATCGCGGCCGCGCGCGAGAAGGTGGACACCTGCCTGAGCGGGTTCAACCCCAAGATGGCGTCCGAGATCGCGCGCCAGTACGACAAGTTCCGCTTCTCCTGCCATCAGGAGCCCCGGGGGGCGGGCGGGGACACGCGCCACGAGGTCGACGGCCGCGGGCGCCTGGCCTCGGCGGACATCTCGATCACGATGCGCTCGCGCCTGATCCAGTACTCGAAGGAAAGCCGCGTCTTCCACGAGATGATCCACGCGATCGACCCGCCGTCCGGCAATCAGGCCGCGAAGTCCAATCGCGACGGACATTTCATCATCTCGGCGGCCCGTCACGCGCGCGCGGGCTTCCCCGATCCGGTCTACGGCTGCCAGTTCTCCTGTTATCCTTCCGACATCGGCGAGGACGAGGCCAAGGTGATGTCGAGCTACGGCCGCCAGCTGACGGAGAGCGGCATGGAGATTCCGGACAGCAAGAAGGACGTCCCCTGCGGCGACCCGAACTCGTACGCGTGCCTGTACGTCAGGAAATACGCCTATCTGTGCGAGACCGGCAAGCCCATCGCGCCGAAGGA
>JAHFCD010000404.1 GCA_023249695.1 Elusimicrobiota bacterium | reverse complement strand
CGTCCCCACTCCCAGATCAAGTCCCAGATCGACGGCGTCGAGCGCTTCATGCGCCTCGAGCCGCGCTCGCGCGTGCTCGATCTCGGCTGCGGCTCGGGCCGGCGCACGATCGAGCTCGCTCGCCGCGGGCACCGGGTCCTCGGCGTGGATCCCGACGAACGGGCGCTGGCCGCAGCGCGCGCCGCGGCCAAGGACGAGAAGCTCAACATCCATTTCATGAAGGCCGACGTCCGCGCGATCTCCTACCGCAGCGAGATCGACGCCGTGGTCAGCCTCGACGGCGCCTTCGGCCAGCTGCCCAACGACCGCGACGACCTGCGCTGCCTTGAGGCCGCCCGCAAGGCGTTGAAGCCCTCCGGGCTTCTTTTGCTCGATACGCTCAATAAGGAATGGCTCATGCGCCACTTCGAGCCCAATTTCTGGGAGCAAGGCGAGGAGGGCAAGGGCGCGGTGGTGCTCGATCAGATCACCTTCGACTTCGAGCGCGGCCGGCTCGACAACCGCCGCGTCATCGTGGGCGCCGACGGCAAGCGCACCCCCTCCTTCGTCAGCATACGCGTGTACGCCCTGACCGAGCTCAAGTCCCAGCTCGAGCGCGCGGGCCTCGTCTACCTCCAAAGCTGGGGCGGCTTCGACGGCTCCGCCTACGGCATGGACAGCGCTCGGGTGGTCGTCCTGGCCCAAAGGCCGCCGGACCGCGCCGCGAAGCCGGCCGATCCCGATGACGATCTTCCCAAGGCGATCCGCATCAAAGGACGGAGCAAGCGATGAGAGTTTTCCTGCTGGCGGTCCTTGCGGCCGCGCTGACGGCGCCCGCCGGCGCCGCGGAGCCCGCCGCGCCGCGCGTGGACTTCTCGAGCTTCACGCTTCAGAACGGCCTGCGCGTGATCCTTTCGCGCGACGCCTCCGTGCCCGTCGTCGCGATGACGATGATCGTCGACGTCGGCGGGCGCCACGAGGCGCGCGGCCTGTCGGGCTTCGCCCACCTGTTCGAGCACATGATGTTCGAGGGCTCGAAGCACGTGCCCAAGGGCGGCTTCGACAAGGTGCTCGAGACCTACGGCGGCGACAACAACGCGTCCACGCACGAGGACTTCACCTACTATTACGAGGAAGTGCCTTCCAACGCCCTGCCCATCGCGTTGTGGCTCGACGCCGACCGGATCGGCGCGCTCAGCGTGATGCACGAGTCCGTCAAGAATCAGATCGAGGTCGTGAAGGAAGAGAAGCGCATGCGCGTCGACAACGAGCCCTACGGCTCGATGCTGTACGTCGAGATGGCGTCGCACACCTTCTCCAACTGGCAGAACTCTCATCCGACGATCGGCTCGTTCGCGGACCTCGACGCCGCCTCGCTCAAGGACGTCCGCGCCTTCTTCGAGGCGTATTACTCGCCCGACAACATCATCGTCGCGATCGTCGGCGACATCGATCCGGACGCGACGAAGGCGCTCGTCTCTTCCTACTTCGGCTCGATGCCGGTCAAGCCCCGTCCGAAGGCCGCCGACGTGGCGGAGCCCGCGCCGGCCGGCGAGCGGACGATCCGGCTCGTCGACGCGCACGCGAAGCTTCCCGCGTTGGGCTTCACCTGGAAGGGCGCGCCGGAACGGGGGACCGAGGACTACTACGCGATGGTGCTGCTCGGCAAAGCCCTGTTCTCGGGGAAGAGCGCCCGGCTGTATCAGAAGCTCATCAAGGAGTCCCAGGTCGCCGTGTCCCTCGACGGCGGCCTCGGCTTCCCGATGTCGGACGCCGACGAGTACAAGGCGCCCGGCGCCTTCGGCGGCTTCGTCGTGCACAAGCGCGAGAAGACGGCCGCCGAGCTCAAGGCGCTCGTCGAGGGAGAGATCGCCGCGGTGGCCGCCTCGGGCTTGACGCCCGCCGAGCTTGAGCGGGTCAAGACCAAGTTCCGCTCGGACTGGCTCCGCGGCCAGGAGACGCGCCTCGGCCGGGCCCAGCGCCTGCTTTACGCGGCGCTGCTCGACGGCGACCCCGAAGCCGCCAACCGCGAACTGTCCCGCTTCCTGGCCGTCACGCCCGAGCAGATCCGCCGCGCCGCCGCGGCCCGGCTGGCGCCCGCGGCGTCGACCTGGTTCGAGCTCGCCGCCGGGGAGGCCAAATGAGCGCCCTGCTTCTTCTGCTGCTGACGTCCCTCGCCTCCGCCGCGCCCGTCGACATGTCGAAGCCTCCGGAAGTCGGGCCGATGCGAGCCGTGAAGCTTCCGTCGCGCGCGGAGTGGCGGCTGCCCAACGGCCTGTCCGTCGTGCTCGTGACGGACAAGCGTGTCCCGCTCGTCACCGCGCGCCTGGCGCTGGCCGGCGGCGAAGCCGCGATCGCCGCCGAGGACGCCGGCCTCGCGGACGCCTTGGCCGAGCTGCTGACCGACGGGACGAAGTCGAAGACGTCCAAGATGATCGCGGAGGCGGCCGAGCTGTTCGGCGGCTCGCTGTCCGCCGGGGCGGCGCCGGATTCGATCGTGATCCATGCCTCCGCGCTCGCGGACAAGGCCGACGCGATGGCGTCGCTCCTCGCCGAGGTCGCGCGCGAGCCCTCCTTCCCCGAGGCCGAGGTCGCCTTGCGCAAGGCGAACATGAAAGAGGAGCTCGCCGCCTCCCGCGCCGAGAGCGACTTCCTGGCGGGCGTGGCGTTCTACAAGAGGATCTTCGCGGGGCATCCGTACGCCGTCACCGCGCCGACGGACGCCTCGATCGAGCGGGTCAGCCGCGAGCGCGTGGTCGCGGCGTACAAGCGCCTGTTCACCCCGGCCGGCGCGCTGCTCGTGCTGGTCGGCGATCTCGAGAGGCCCGCGGCCGAGGCCCTGGTCTCGAGGCATTTCGGCTCCTGGACCGGCGGACCCGCCGCGAGCGACGCCCCGCCGGTCGCGGTGTCCAAGACCGAGCGCGCCATCTATCAGCTCGATCGTCCGGCCTCGAGCCAGGTCTCCTTTCTCATCGGCAATCCGGCGATACGCGAGGACAACCCCGCGTACTTCGACCTGCTGATCGCCAACCAGGTGCTCGGCGGCTCCTTCTCCTCGCGCCTCGTGCGCGACATCCGCGAGACCAAGGGTTATACGTACAGCATCGGCAGCCGGCTCGAGCACCGCCTGACCGGCTCGCTGTTCAAGGTCCGCACGCC
>JAHFCD010000403.1 GCA_023249695.1 Elusimicrobiota bacterium | reverse complement strand
CCAAGCGCGCGCTCGAGATCGCGGCGGCCGGAGGTCACAACCTTCTGTTCGTCGGCGCGCCGGGCTCGGGGAAGTCCATGCTCGCGCGCCGCCTGCCCGGGATCATGCCGCCGCTGACCGCCGACGAAGCCCTCGAGGTCACCTTGGTCCAGTCGGCGATCGGGCGCGCGACGCCCGGCCTCGTGCGGGAGCGGCCGTTTCGCGCCCCGCATCATGGCGCCTCCGCCGCCGCCTTGATCGGCGGCGGGCCCTCCGCGCGGGCGGGGGAGGTCTGCCTGGCCCACGGCGGCGTGCTGTTCCTCGACGAGCTCGCCGAGTTCTCCCGGCCGGCCCTCGAGGCGCTGCGTCAGCCGCTCGAGGATCGCTGCGTCAGCATCGCGCGCGCGCGGGAGACCGTCGAGTATCCATCCCGCTTCACCTTGGTGGCGGCGGCCAATCCTTGCCCGTGCGGCTGGCGCGGCCATCCGCGCAAGACCTGCGTGTGCGCGCCGGCCGACGTCGCCCGCTACCTGGCCCGCCTCTCGGGGCCGCTGATCGACCGCATCGACCTCCAGATCGAGACGCCGTCCGTCGCGTTCGGGGACTGGGCCGCCCCGGCCGCGACGTCGCGGGGGGAATCGTCCGCGGTCGTGCGCGCGCGCGTGTCCCGCGCCCGGGAGCGTCAGCGGAGCCGTTGGACCTCGTCCCCGGTCCCGCTGAACGCGTTCGTCGACGCGGCCGAGTTCCGCCGCGGCGCCCGCGTGCTCCCCGAGGGCCTCGCCGCCCTGGCCGACGCCGAGCGCAAGACCGCCCTGTCCGCGCGCGCCCTCGACCGCGTTCTGCGCGTGGCCCGCACGATAGCCGATTTGTCGCATCATGCCGCGGTGGGGGCTTCCGCCGTTCTGGAAGCGGCCTCGCTGCGCGGCTTGGACCGTCTACGGTCGGACCTGGAGGCCGTCGCTTGAAGAAATGGATATTCGTCTTCGCCGTGCTGTACGGAACCTATTGGTACGCCAGCAACCGGTTCAACTTCGCGGACACCTTGGTGTACGCGCGCAAGAACCCGCAGGCGTCCTGGGCTCCGGCGGCGGACTATTACGTCGGCCTCGTCTACTTTCAGCGCGCCGAGTTCGGGAAGTCGCAGGAAGCGTTCACGCAGCTTCTCACGGACTACTCGACGGGCCCGTACACCTCGCGGGGCCTGATGCGGCTCTCCCAGGTCGCCATGGAGAATCGCGATTGGGAGGTCGCGCGCCAGTCCCTGCAGCGCTTCATCGAGGAGTTCCCCGAGGACAAGGACAAGCGGATCGCCGAGCAGCGGCTGGAGTACATCAAGTTCAAATGAGAGCGCTCCCTCCGTTTTCCCGCCTCGTCACCGACGCGATGACGCGCCGAGGATTGGGCCTGAGGGAATTGTGCCGTCAAGCCAAGCTCGATCCTTCATTCTTATCGAAGGTGCTGACGGGCAAGCGCAATCCCCCGGCCGAGGAAGAAGTCCTGCGGCGGATGGCCGCGGTGCTCGAGACCGACGCCGTCGAACTGTTCGTCGCGGCGGGCCGCATCCCGGCCGAATGGAAATCGTTGACGAGCAATCCCGAGCTTCTTCGCCGCGTGGACGCGATGGCGAGCTCCGGCGCCTCCCGGCTCCCCATCATGCCGCCGTTGAAAGCCCCCGCTCCGAGATCCTCCGCGCCGTTGCCGTACGTTCGAAAACCGTTCAACGAGGAATTGCTCTAACCGTGTCCGTCCCCTGGACCCCTCGTCAGCGCTGGGCCGCGCGTTTGAACGCGGACACCCCGCCGCGGCGCGCGTGGGACCTTCTCGAAACTTTGGGCCCCGAAGGGCTCTCCCAATCCTCCGATGAGGATTGGGCCAGCGTCACCGGCGCCGAGCTCGAGAGCGTTCGGGCCTGGCGCGGCGCCGCCGTGGCTTTCGACGTCGTCGCCGAGGAGCTCCGCGCCTCGGCTCTTGGGGCCCGTCTCGTCCTCCGGGGCGATCCCGAGTACCCCGACCTCCTCGCCTCGATCCACGACCCGCCTCTCGTTCTCTACGTTCAGGGCTCGTTGGGCGTCCGCCCCGCGGTCGCCTTCGTCGGCACCCGCGTACCGACGCCCTACGGCCGCCGCATGGCCCGCCGCCTGGCCGGAGACGCCTCCCGCCGCGGCCTGACCATCGTCAGCGGCCTCGCGCGCGGCATCGACGCCGAGGCCCATCTGGCGGCGCTGGACGCGAAGGGTCCGACCTGGGCCGTCCTCGGCAGCGGCTTGGGCCGCGTATACCCCGCCGAGAACGCCCTCTTGGCCCGCCGGATCGTCGCCGAGGGGGGAGCGGTGGTCTCCGAGCGTCCGATCGCTACGCCGCCGACGGCGGACGTGTTCCCGCGCCGCAACCGCATCGTCGCCGGACTCGCCTGGAGCGTCGTGGTCGTGGAGGGCCGTCATAAGTCCGGCTCCCTCATCACGGCCCGCCTCGCCGGCGAGCACGGCCGCGAGGTCTTGGCCGTTCCCGGCCCGGCCGACTCCGTCATGTCGGAGGCGCCGCACCGGCTGCTGAAGGACGGCGCGCGTCTCACGGCCGAGGTGGAAGACATCGTGGCCTCCCTTCCGGACGGTCTTTTATTGGAGGCTCGCGTCGTTCCCGCGACGGCTCCGCCGCCCCCTGCCGCCCCGACGGAAGAGGAGGCCCAAGTGATGGCTTTGTTGGGTGCCGACGCCCTCTCCTTAGATGAACTGGTTCAGCTCTCGGGGCTTGACACCACACGCATTTCCTCTATAATGTTCGGGCTGGAGTTAAAGGAAAGAGTATCCTCCGTGCCTGGACAACGCTATGCCCAAAAAGAAGCCCGCTGAAAAGAAGCCCGTCAAAGCTCCCAAAGCCTCCAAGGCCGCTCCTAAAGCCTCAAAAGCCGCCAAAGCCCCCAAAGCCGAGGCCGTCGAACGAGCGCTCAGCGAGGACGCGCCCCTTCCAAAGTCCGTCAAGAAACCGGCCGCAAAGAAATCGGCCGCCCGCACCGGCCCCAGCCTCCTGGTCGTCGAGTCGCCGGCCAAGGAAAGAACGATTTCCCGCTTCCTTAAGAATGAATTCGTGGTCAAATCGTCGTTCGGCCATGTCCGCGACCTGCCCGTGCGCAAGATCGGCGTCAACGTCGACGACGATTTTTC
>JAHFCD010000402.1 GCA_023249695.1 Elusimicrobiota bacterium | reverse complement strand
GCGAACTGCTCGACGTCGTAGGGCTTCTCGATGAAGGCTTCCGCGCCATACTGCGCGGCGCGCTGCTTCTCGGCCTCAAACGACTTCCCGGAGACGATGATCGCGCGGATCGGCTCGGTGTCGGGGTCCGATTTGAGCCGATGGAGGAGGGTCAGCCCATCGAGGCCCGGCATCAGGATGTCGAGGATGACGAGCGCGGGCTTCTCGGCCTTGATGATGTCCTGGGCCTTGAGGCTGTCCTGGATCAGGCGCGCGGAGTAGCCGGCGTCGGTGAGCAACTCGAGCGTAAGGCCGCCCACGAGGGGGTCGTCGTCCACGATGATAATTTGAGTGGCCATTAGGCCGGGTATTCTATAATAATTACCCATGCGCATCATCGCCGGAGAAAGCCGCGGCCGTGCCCTCAAGAGCGTGCCCAAGGAGATGATGGTCAAGCCCATCTCGGCGCGCATCAAGAAGTCCGTGTTCGACATCCTGCGGCCGCGCCTCGAAGGCGCGCGCGTACTCGACCTCTACGCCGGAACCGGCGCCGTCGGCATCGAGGCGCTCTCTCGCGGCGCCGCGTCCGCGTTCTTCGTGGACGCGGACAAGCGCTGCATCGCCGTCATCGAGCAGAACCTCAAGATCCTGAACCTCACGGCGAAAGGGCGCGCCTGCTACGGCGATATCCTTCAGGACCTGTCGTGGATCGGCTACCGCGCCGGCGTCTCCGACTTCGACCTGATCTACATGGGCCCGCCCTACCGCACCGAGGACAACAAGATGCTGGCCTACTCCACGCCGACCTTGGCGCGCGTCGCCGAGGCGAACCTCCTCGCGCCCGGCGGCTGGGCGCTGCTGCAGCGGTACAAGAAAGAGAAGGTCGAGCTTCCGGCCGGCTACGAGAAATTCCGCGAAGAGCGCTACGGCGACACCGACGTCGAATTCATCCGCTGCGCGACGCCGGCCGTTTAATTGGATATTTCGTTCACCCGGTACCGCATCTACCGGGAGTGCCCCTGGAAGTACAAGCTGCTTTTCGTCGACGGACGGAAGATTCCGATGACGCCGAAGTCGTCCTTCGGCCTGTCCCTGCACCGCGCGCTCGAGGCCTGGCTGGAGAGCGGCGAGTTCACGCTGGAGTCCCTGCTCTCGGCCCTCCGCTCGCGCTGGCTCACGTCGGGGTACGAGGACGACGCCGCCGAGTCGCGCTGGTACGAGAAGGGCGTGCGCGCGCTGACCCGCTTCCACGGCGAAGAGGAGTCGCGGCGCGCGCGGACGGTCGCCGTGGAAAAGGAGTTCGTCTGGACGTCGGGCGCGCATCAGGCCCGCGGCATGATCGACCGCATCGACCAGGGCCCCGACGGCGCGTACGAGCTCATCGACTATAAGACCGGCCCGGGCGCGCCGACCGAGGAGCAGGTCGCCAAGGATATCCAGATGCGCTTCTACGCGCTCGGGGCCAAGCGCGGGCTGGGCCTGGAGCCCGCGACGCTGACCGTGGACTGCGTCGTCGCGGGCGAGCGCGTCAGCGTGCCCTACGACGGCGCCGGCGAAGAGGCGCTCGACGCGGACATCCGCGCCGCGGCGTCGGGCATCGAGGCGGCGGCGTTTTCGCCCGACACCCGCTACTGCCCGCGCTGCGACTTCAGGAAGGACTGCCCCTACTCGGTCGCGAAGTAAGGTCTATTCTTTCGCGTCGGTCAGGCGGCGGCGGGGGGCGTCCGGCAGGCTGCAGTGGTCGCGGACGCAATTCTTCCCGTCGTGCTTGGCCTGGTACAGGTTCATGTCCGCGCGGTGCAGGATGCCGGAGGGGGTCTCCTGGCCCGGGCCCTCGACTGTCGCGACGCCGACGCTGATCGTGGCGAGGTAGCCGTTCTTCGAGATGCCGACGCGCGCGCGGCCGGCGACGTGCAGCGCGGTCGACGCGTCGGCGCCCGGCATGATCACGACGAACTCGTCGCCGCCGTAGCGGCCCAGTATGTCGTCGGAGCGGACGTTGGCGGAGATCGTCTCGGCCGTTTCCTTGATGACGCGGTCGCCGAAGAGGTGGCCGTGGCTGTCGTTGATGCGCTTGAAGTCGTCGATGTCGATCATCATCACCGAGAGCGGCGTCGAGTGGGTCAAGGTCCGCTGGATCTCGAGCTCGAGAATCTCCTGCAGATAGCCGTGCGTGTAGGCCCCCGTCAGGCCGTCGGTGACCGATTTAAGATGAAGCTCATCGACGCGCGCCGAAAGGACCCGGTTGTTGACGCGCTGGCGCTCGGAGCGCAGGCCGATGACATAGCCGAAGATCATGAACGCGATGACGGAGCCGACGCCCATGTACGCGTAGAAGAGGAAATTGTAGTCGAACTCATGGCGCGCCCAGATGCTCTTGAGCAGGGGATCGGCGAGCCAAAAGCGCAGCAGGAAGGCGCCGGCCGGGGAGCCCAGGCCCAGCGCCATGCCGGCCGCCGGATAGAGGTAGTAGTGCGGCGCCGACCGCCAGCGCGCGCGGAAATCCCGGTGGTCCCGCTGCCGGCGGCGCGGAGCGCTCACCGTGGTTTTTCGGGGCTGGCCGCCCATAGGACGCGGGGCGCCGGCGAGAGCTCGAGAGCCACGATCGTGGCCGGGCGCATCTCGAAGAGGGTCTTTCCGATCAGGACGGCGACCTCCCCGATCTGGGGCTGATGGCCGACGGCGAGCACCTCGTCGACGGACGCGCCGCGCCGCGCGAGCTCGAGCTCGACCTCCTCGGCGGGGCGCGTGTTGTCGAGCGCGGCGAACAATTCCCGGCCTTGCGCGGGCTTGAGGACCCCGGCCATCTCCTCGGCCGTCTGCACGGCCCGGAGCAGCGGCGAATGCAGGATGAGGGTCGGGGCGCCGCCGCGGCGCGCGAGCTCGGCGGCCATCCAGCGGGCGTCCTCGCGGCCCAGCGAGGAAAGGGGCCGCAGGGCGTCCTTGGCCACGCCGGCCTCGGACGTCGAGGGGGAATGGCCGTGGCGCATGAGATAAAGCCGTTTCATCGGAGGGGAGATTATCAAATTCTCACGGCGCCGGCTGACCGTTCTCGACCCAGGCGCCGAGCAGGGCCAGCGCGGCGCAGAGGCCCAGATACAGGAGGAGCGCCGCGGCGCGATGGCGCGGCTCGACGCCCGGCTCGTCCGGGCGGCGGCCGGCGGCGACCA
>JAHFCD010000401.1 GCA_023249695.1 Elusimicrobiota bacterium | reverse complement strand
AGAAGAAAAGCTCCTGGTCGAAGAGCAAGGTGCCGTGGATGCCCGACGCGACGCCTCCCTGATAGAGCGGCATCAGACCGGGCAGGGCCCCGACCGGGGTGAGGAGCAGGAACAGGTCGCGCACGAGCATGAGCACGCCCGTCGCGATCACGAGGTAGGGTACTCGCTCGGGCGCGCGGACGAGCCAGTAGAGGTAGAACCCGACCAGAAAGAGGATGTAGCCGCCGGAGAGGAAGCCGGTCCAGTCCTTGCGCGGCAGCGAGGCACAGAACGGGTCGAGGCCCGCGGGGAAGGGCAGGCCCGCGCGGTAGCGGCAGAGAACGGCGAGAAGCGCGTACGCGCCGACGATGAGAGCCAGGCCGAAGCCGGTCCAGGCGAGCCAGCGAAGCGAGGGGCGCCGCATGAAGGTCATTCTAGGTAAATAGAAGAAGCCGGGCACGACGGATTTGCGCCAATTTTATAGAATCCCGGCATGACGACTAAAACCAAATCCGCCGGACTGTGGGAAGAACGCGCGCGCCTCGTCTCGAGCGGCTCCGCCGCCTACACCGCGCTCGTGCTCGACCGCGGCCTCGGCGCCAAGGTCTGGGACGTGGACGGCAAGGAGTACCTCGATTTCGCCGGCGGCATCGGCGCGCTCAACGTCGGGCACTGCCACCCGAAGGTCGTCGCCGCCCTGCGCGAGCAGGCCGGCAAGCTCCTGCACACGAGCTTCCACGTCGCCGCGTACGAGAACTACCTCGAAGTCTGCCGCGAGCTGATCGCCGTCGCGCCCTGGAAGGGCCCGAAGAAGGCGATCCTGTTCAACAGCGGCTCCGAGGCCATCGAGAACGCGGTCAAGTTCGCGAAGGCGCATACGAAGCGCAAGGCCGTGATCAGCTTCGACAACGCGTTTCACGGCCGGACCTTGCTGTGCCTCGCGCTCGACGGCAAGTACAAGCCGCTGCGCCAGGGGCTCGGCCCCGTGCCGCCGGAGATCTACCACGCTCGCTATCCCTACGCGTACCGCCCGCCGCACGGCTTGAAGGCCGAGGACCTGACGGAGTACTGCCTGTCGGAGCTGGAGAAGTTCTTCCTCGTGGACTGCGCCGCCGAGGACGTGGCCGCGATCGTCGTCGAGCCCGTGCAGGGCGAGGGCGGCTTCATCGTCCCGACCCCGGGCTTCTTGAAGGGGCTGCGGGCCGTGTGCGACAAGTACGGCATCGTGCTGATCATCGACGAGGTGCAGACCGGCTTCGGGCGGACCGGCGAGATGTTCGCCGTCGAGCACGACGGCGTGGAGCCCGACCTGCTCGTCGTCGCGAAGTCTCTGTGCGGCGGCATGCCCCTGTCGGGCGTCGTCGGCCGGACCGAGATCATGGACTCCGTCGCGACGGGCGCCATCGGCGGCACCTACGGCGGCAACCCGATGTCCTGCGCCGCCGCGCTCGCGGTGTTCGGGATCTTCCGGGAGCAGGGGCTCGTCGCCGCCGCGCGCGGCATCGGCGAGAAGGTGAAGCTGCGCTTCGACGGCTTTCGCGACAAGTACGCGTTCGTCGGGGACTCCCGCGGCCTGGGCGCCATGCGCGCCATCGAGCTCGTCTCCGACAAGAAGACCAAGGCGCCGCTGGCGCCCGCGCGGGTCAAGGAGATCCTGCACGCCTGCGAGGATCGCGGCCTCATCGCGATCAAGGCCGGCGTCCACGACAACGTGATCCGCACCTTGATGCCGCTGACGCTCTCGGATGCCGATCTCAACCGGGGCCTCGACATTCTCGACGAGTCGCTCGCCGCGTTCAAGCTGTAGACGGAGGAAGTGATCCCCGATGCCTCCAGCGTTGGAGGGAATGGGGATAACTCGGGCGCGGCCTTGTCCGCATCGCTTCCAACGCTGGAAACGACGGCGCCAAGTTCATGGCCGCGGCAGCGGGGGCGGCCAATTTCGTAGAATGAGAGCGTGAACCGCTACTCGCGCCTGGGGCTCGTGGCCGCCTTGCTCGCCTCGTGCGTGCCTTATCCCGGCGAGCTGCCCGACGACGGGCGGGGGCGCTCCTATGTCGGGATCGTGGACGGCATCTATCCCGGCCTCGACGCGGGCGCGCAGGAGAACTCGAGCCTTCATTTCAAGGTGAAGGCCTATGGGCAGGACACCGTGCTCGGCGTGTCGGCCACGGCCGAGGCGGCCTACACCCGGATCATGATCGACACGGGCTTGAACTCGTTCATGCCGCGCGGCCTGTACCAGCTCGTCGTGTACGGCACGCAGGACGAGTACCGCAAGAAGACCGGCCAGCCGGAGTGGTCGGGGGGCGTGTCCGTCGGCAACGCGATCTACACCTATCTCTCGCCGCGCCTCGACGCGGTGCTGTCGCACGAGATCACCCACCTGATCTGGTTCGAGTACATGGGGCGCGTCAACCCGGACGTCCGCTGGGTCAACGAGGGCCTGGCCGTGTACCAGGAGAACAAGGCGCTCGGCTCGCGCGGCCAGGGCGAACTGTTCTCGGCGCTGCGCGGCGCGCTGCGCTCCCAGTCGATCCCGATGGACCAGATGATCCATCTCGTGCCCGCGACCGAGCGCGCCTACGACGTCAGCCTCTGGTACGCGCAGTCCGAGAGCATGGTGCGGTTCATGATCGAGCGCGGCGGGCGCATCGGCTTCTCCCAGTTCCTGTCGGCCCTGCGCTACGACAAGAACCTGGATCAGGCGGTCGCCGAGGGCTTCGCGGGCTCGTGGCGGACGCTCGAGGAGCTCGAGCGCGACTGGAAGCGGAGCATGCAGTGAGCGCGGTCCTGCCCGCCGGCGTGCGGCGCGTCGTGCTGCCCGTGCGCGGCATGCACTGCGCGTCCTGCGTGAGCAAGGTTGAGGGCGCGCTGGTGAAGCTGGCGGGCGTGCGGGCGGTGTCGGTGGACCTGCCCTCGCGGACCGTCGCCGTGGAGTTCGCGCCGGTCCCGGGCAAGCTCGAGGTTCGCAACCTGCGCCGCGCGATCGAGAAGGCCGGCTACGACGTGCTCGGCGAAAGCGAGTCGCGCACCCAAGCCGAGTCGATGAGCCTGTTGTCCCAGCAGGCGGAGCAGCGCGCGCTGCTGTCGCGGCTTCAGGTCGCGCTCGTCTTCTCCGTGCCGCTGATGCTCGCTCACTGGCTGAATCTGTCTTCCTACAGCGCCTTGTTCC
>JAHFCD010000400.1 GCA_023249695.1 Elusimicrobiota bacterium | reverse complement strand
GGGGATGAAATTCACATACCGAGCGTGAAGCAGATGACAAGGACTCAGCAAATCGCGGCTCTCGAGAGGATCAACGAAGAGGAATGGCGGGAGGACGCGCGCAGCAACAGCCTCTCGGTGACCTTGCAGCCCGGGGAAACCTTGCTCAGCAGGACCTGGCAGCACGTGAATTATTGCGGGGAGAAACGTCGTAACTGGGTGCGCGCGCAGCGCGATATTCCGGCCGAGGGCAGCTTCCGGGAACTCTATACGGACCATGTGCTCGATAAAATCGGGACCCATCGCATAAAGGTCGTCTATCGAAATATGCCGGGGTCCGACAGCGAAAAGGACATTCAATACTTCATCAAGCGGGGCATGAGCCGTGAGAAGCAACTCAAGTATCGCGAAGAAATAAACCGGGAAAAGCTCGGCGTGGTGGAATCCAATGAGGTGTCGGTCGAGGTTTCATGGTGGTAGCCCTTTTGCTGGCGCTGTGTCTGCCCGCCGCGGCCTCGGCGCAGATTCGGACCGCCACGCCCTCGGAGAAAAAAATAATTCTGGAGGAAACCGCGCTTGGTCTCAAGGCCGAGCAGGATATGAGGGACCTCCATGCTAAGGCCCATATTGCCGACGCGAAAGGAGATGAAGAAGCATTTGTCGATCTCATGGACAAGGCGGTCGCGGCGGAAAGCGCCATGCACGAGCATCTCAATCGCGCCCTCACCAAGATCAAGGTCTCCTACCATGTCGGCCCCGAAGTCGGCGCCGGCGACCGAACGATAGCCAATGGGCCGCTCCAGGGGAGCAGGAGGAAATATTCCCCCGTATTTGCGCCGAAGGGCTTGGGGAAGGTGCGCGAAGCGGAGGCTGACGGCGCCTCTGAAAAGCACTACCTGCGTTTTGAGCCGGACGCAAACACCCTGGGCGAGACGTGGGAGGACGGCACGGTCATCGTCCTCCTTAAGGTTTTCAAGGACGCGCAGAAAGCTGGGAATCCCGGAGTCGTGGCCGCCATACTGCAGCATGAGGCGGTTCATTTCAACGACTTGGTGACGACCGGCTGGCATACCACGGAGGAAAACGAACGCCATGCCTACGAGGAAGGCCTCAAGACGGCGGCTCTATTCGAACTCGACAAAACCCAGATCGGATTTATCGAACGGAAGAAAATAGAGCACTCGCGCACGATCTGGCTGAATGACCACATCCCCTTCGGACCGGCACTGCACAGCCCCTTTCCGAATGCCGCGCAAGAGGAACAGAATCGAAGGGACTACGAGTTCGAGCAGACGCACAAATCGGAGTTCGAGTTGGATCGGGAGAAACTGCGGGAAATCCAGGAGACGCGCCAGGCCGCGCGGGAAGCGGCCGATAAGGATCATGACGAGCGCCTGCGTGACACCTTGGTCGACCTGACCAATCGGTCCTGCGCGAACCCCGGAAGCGTGACTCAGGCGGAATTGAACGGTCTGCCTCGCCCGCACCATAAGTATTTCTACTTAATGGACACTGCGACCGAGAGGCTGCCCGATGGCCTGAACTGCCCCTTTGCTTACCTGTATCTGGCCCGAGGAGGGATGGACGCCGAAGAGGTCGCCGGGCTGTCCACAACCCCGGTGGCCGCTCAACCGATTCCGCAGGGGCCGGCCGTCGTCCCGGTCCGCCCAACCCCACCGCCTCCGTTTTCGACCGTCCTCCCGCAATTCAAGGAGTTCGCGATGAAGGCTTGCCGCGACCCCGAACAAGTCCAGCTCTATTATTACTTATACCGCCCATACGACCTCTCCTACAGGGAGTACGACGATCATCTTGCCGGGGACCTCTCGAACGGATTGGCCGACTGCCCTCGCAATCTTTTACATGAACTGATCTCGACGATTCGTGCCGGGGGATATGGGCGGATCGACCGGCAATGGATTCGGGATAAGGTCGCCGCCTATTCGCGCTCGCCGGACAGCTCTTCCGGTTATACGCCCCCCTCGGGCGGAGGCGGACGCCGCAGGTGCGAGGACTACGGCAATATTCGCTGTCCCTGATCGCCTCGGGGCCGTTTATTTATTTCAGTTGAGCTTGCGGTCAGGCGCCGCCGGCGCCTGACTTCTAAAAAGAGGCTCTATCGCTGGAACCTACTGATCTGCGCGGCGTTTTTTTCAAGATCAACGAGGGGAGCGCCCGGTGGTCGCGAGCCGGCCGCCGACGGTCCAGCGCTCGAGCTTGCGCAGATTGCGGACCATGAGGCGCGCCAAGAACAGCGGGAATCCCCGCTGGCGCAGCTTGGCGGCGGACAGGTCCTTCATCTCCTCGACGGTGAGGTCCGGCTGCGTGAACCGCCCGACGGCATAGCAGTCGCTGCAGTAAACGTGGCTCTTCGAGCCGTCCGAGTAGGTGCCGCCTCCTTTCGGATCCTTCTTGAGCGGCATGCCGCAGCTCTGGCAATCCAGGCGTGTCATCGCGCTTACCTCCTTTGTGAAGAAGGACGCAACGCTTCGGCCCAGGCCGCTTGAGAAGGGCGCCGCGTCGAATGGAGTTAGCTAAACTGTCCGCATGAGCCAGGCCCTGCCGATCTCGGCGTTCCGCGACAGGATCGTCGAGGAGGTCCGCCGCGCGGGGAGCCTGATCCTGACGGCGCCGACCGGCAGCGGGAAATCCACGCAGACGCCGCAGTATCTGCTCGGGAAGTTCCCCGGGAAGATCCTGGTGCTCGAGCCGCGCCGGCTCTCGGCGCGCAGCCTCGCCGGGCGCGTCGCGGCGGAGACGAAGACGGGCCTCGGAACCGCGATCGGCTACCAGGTGCGCTTCGACAGTCGCTGCGGCCCCGACACGAAGGTCGTGTTCCAGACCTACGGCGTCTTTATCGCGCAGATGATGAAGGATCCCGCGCTGGCGGGCGTGGGCGTCGTGCTGCTCGACGAGTTCCACGAGCGGAGCCTGGAGTGCGACCTGGCGCTCGCGTGGCTCAAGGCGCTGCGCCGGGGGCGCCGGCCGGACCTGAGGATCGCCGTCATGTCGGCGACGCTCGAGGCCGAGGCGCTCGCGCGCTACCTGCCCGAGGCGGCGCGCGTCGAGGTGCCCGGGCGCCTTTTCCCCGTCGACATCCGCCACCACCCGCTGGACTCGCGCGGCGGCCCGGCGGAGGGGGTGCTGGCGGCCCTGCGGGACCTCGCGCGCGAGGGGCTCGACGGCTCC
>JAHFCD010000399.1 GCA_023249695.1 Elusimicrobiota bacterium | reverse complement strand
CGAGTTCAGCTTCGCTTCCGGGTCCGGGGCTTCCCAGGGACGGACCTGCAATGCTACATCGTCGTAAACGTGGGGACTTGACGGGGCTCGTCCATATCAGGACGGGGGAGATGATCCGCAGGGAGCCGGCGCGCGGTCGTCGGGCCCGGAGGAGCAGTGTGCTGACGCGCAGTCTCCCCCGGACGCGACCACTCGAGCTCGAGCGGGGCGCGACCGGCAAAACCCCCTGAACCGGGCGCCCCGGACCCTTGCCCTCGACGGAGAAATTGAGTATTCTATAGGCGCGGAACGAAGCAGCCTCCGCGCGGTGGCGACGCCCCGCGAGCTTTTCTCACCCGAAGACAGAACCGACCGGTTCAGATGGCCGTCCTCGATGGGGGCGGCCATTTTCCATTCCAGGAGAACCATGAGTTTCGAAGCCTTCAACCTTAATCCCACCCTCAACGCCGCGCTCAAGTCGCACGGCTACACGACCCCGACCCCGATCCAGAAGCAGGCGATCCCGAAGGTCCTCGAAGGCCGCGACGTCCTGGGCCTCGCCCAGACGGGCACCGGCAAGACGGCCGCGTTCGCGCTGCCCATCCTCCAGCGGCTGAGCACGGGCCCGCGCGGCCTCGTCCGCGCGCTCATCGTCGCGCCGACGCGCGAGCTCGCCGAGCAGATCAAGGAAAGCTTCGACGACCTCGGCCGCGGCACCGGCCTGCGCGCCTCCACGGTGTACGGCGGCGTCAGCATGATGCATCAGATCCAGGCCCTGCACGGCCGCTGCGAGATCGTCGTCGCCTGCCCGGGACGCCTGCTCGACCACATGGAGCACGGCCATTTCAAGCCGGGCGGCGTCGAGGTCCTCGTCCTCGACGAGGCCGACCAGATGTTCGACATGGGCTTCCTGCCCTCCGTGCGCAAGATCCTCGCGCGTCTTCCGAAGCAGCGCCAGACCTTGCTGTTCTCCGCGACGATGCCCGACGCGCTGCGCGGCCTCGCGCACGAGTGCCTGACCAATCCCGTCACGGTCCAGGTGGACCACAACGTGGCGCTGACCACGGTCACGCACGCGCTGTACCCCGTCGTCGAGCACCTGAAGACGCCGCTGCTGCTGGCGCTGCTCCAGAAGATCGACAGCGAGTCGGTGCTCGTGTTCACCCGCACGAAGCATCGCGCCAAGCGCATCGCCGACAAGGTGAAGGAGGCCGGCCATTCGTCGACGTCCCTGCAGGGCAACCTGTCCCAGAACCGCCGCAAGGCGGCGCTCGACTCGTTCCGCGAGGGGAAGGTGCATGTGCTGGTCGCCACCGACATCGCCGCGCGCGGCATCGACGTGTCGCAGATCTCGCACGTCATCAACTACGACATCACGGACACGCCCGAGGCCTACGTCCACCGCATCGGCCGCACGGGCCGCGCCGCGAAGACCGGAGACGCCTACACCCTCGTCACCTCGGCCGACGACGGGATGATCAAGACGATCGAGCGCAAGCTCGGCAAAAGCATCGAGCGGCACACGCTCGAGGGCTTCGATTACCGCTCGGCCCCCGCCTCGACGCACGGCCAGCATCACACGGGACCGCGCGCGCCGCAGACGATCGCCGCGCACAACGCGCGCGCCGCGGCCCACCCGACGAAGCCCGGCGCCCCCGGAAAATCCGGCCGCCCCTTCTGGCGCAAACGCCGCCGCTCGCGCTGACCGTCCTGGTATAATCGGCGCATGACCGATCGCAAGCCGCAGCTCGTCTTCGACGGAGACTGCGGCTTCTGCCGCCTCTGGATCGAGCGTTGGCGCCGGGCGACCGGGGACAAGGTCGACTACGCGCCCTACCAGACCGCCGGCGCCCGCCATCCCGAAATCCCGCCTGCGCATTTCGTCGAGGCCATTCACCTCTTCGAGGCGAACCGAACATCGCGCGGCGCCGAGGCGGCCCTGCGCGCGCTCGCTTACGCTCCGGGCCTCGCCCTGCTCCCGCGCCTCTATTCCGTCCCGGGCGCGGCCCCCGTCGCCGAGGCCGTCTATCGCTTCGTCGCCGCGCGCCGCCCGCTCTTCTCGCGCCTGACCCGTTTCCTGTGGGGCAAGACGACCTTGCCCGCGCCGGTCGCGCTCACGACCCGCCTCGCCCTGGCGGGCATCGGCGTCTGCTACCTTCTCGCGTTCCTCTCCCTCGGCGTTCAGCAGCGCGGGCTCATCGGCTCGGACGGGATCATGCCCGCGGCCGCGATGCTCGCCGCCGCCAAGGCGCAGCTCGGCGCCTCGCGCTACTGGCTTTTTCCGAGCGTCGCCTGGCTCTCGGCGTCCGACGCGTCGCTGTCGGCGTATTGCTGGCTCGGCGGTCTCGCGTCCCTCGGCTTGATCCTCGGCTTCGCCGCCGGACCCTGCGCGCTGCTGTGCTGGGTTCTTTACCTGTCCCTTTGCGCGGTCGGCTCGGACTTCATGAGCTTCCAGTGGGACGTGCTCCTTTTGGAGGCGGGCCTCATCGCCTGCGTCCTCGCGCCGTGGTCGCGGAAGGCGGCCGCGCCCTCGCGCGGCGCCTTATGGCTGCTGCGCCTGCTGCTCGTCAAGCTGATGCTCCAATCGGGGCTCGTGAAGCTTTTTTCGGGAGATCCGGCCTGGCGGGACCTGACGGCCTTGACCTACCATTACTGGACCCAGCCTTTGCCGACGCCGCCGGCGTGGTGGGCGGGCCTATTGCCGCTGTGGTTCCAGAAAGCGTCCTGCCTGATGTTATTCGCGCTGGAGCTCGGGACTCCGATCCTCATATTGCTGCCGCGCCGCGCCCGCATCCTCGGCGCGGGCCTGGTCGCGGGCCTCATGGCGCTGATCGCCGCCACCGGCAACTACGGTTTTTTCAACGTGCTGACCTTCGCGCTGTGCCTGGCCTGCTTGGATGACCGCTTCTTCGGGCGCGCCGACGCCGCGCCGCGCAAGCCCGCCGCGCCGAAGGCCCGCACCTGGGCCGTCGGCGCCCTCGCCGCGCTGTCGCTGACGATCGGCCTGTTCGAGACCTTGTCTCTATTCGGCGCCGTCCCGCCCGCGCCCGCGCGCGCGCTGATCGCCGCCGTTTCGCCGTCGCGCTCGTTCAACCGCTACGGCCTCTTCGCCGTCATGACCCGCGCGCGCGACGAGATCGTCATCGAGGTCTCGGCCGACGGCCGCGAGTGGCTCGAATGGCCTTTCCGCTATA
>JAHFCD010000014.1:2737-12210 GCA_023249695.1 Elusimicrobiota bacterium | reverse complement strand
GCAAGCTGTGGGGCGGCGATTTCAACCGCGAGATGAAGACCCTGATGCTCGACCACGCCTTCAAGACCGTGCGCTCCGCGCTCTTCCACGTCGGCGAGCACAACCTCCGCTCGCGCCGCGCGATGGAGAAGCTCGGGGCCCGCATGACCGGCCGCCTCGACCGCCTCAAGCCCGACGGCTCCCCCGACCCCACCGTCGTCTTCGAGCTCCGCCCCCGGTAACGGTGTCAGGCCAACTAATTCGTTGAATTCTTTGGCTTAAAGAATTCAACGAATTAGTTGGCCTGACACCGAAACAATCAGTCGGTCAGCTTGAAACGGACTTCCTGGGGCATGCGCACGGGGACGGGCAGGCCGTTGAGGCCGATCGCGGGGGAGAAGCGCATCAGGGCGCCGACTTTTTTGGCGGCTTCGTCGAAGGCGGGGCTCGCGGCGCGGGCGATGTCGGAGGACGAGACCAGGCCGTCGGTCCCGAGATGGATCATGATGACGACCGCGCCCTCGCGGCCGGCCTGGCGCTCGCTCTCGGGATAGAGGCGGCGCATGCCCGCGAGCACTTCGTCGCGGTTGAGCAGGCGCGGCAATTCCTTCAGCGGCGTGCCGCCGTGACCGGTCCCGCCGGGCACGCCGTCGTCGGAGCCTTCGCCCGAGCCGCCGGTCTTGGCCGCGGTGCCCGTGCCGCCGACGGCACCGCCGGGCGTCGGAG
Source organism: Elusimicrobiota bacterium (assembly GCA_023249695.1). Classification (GTDB taxonomy): domain Bacteria; phylum Elusimicrobiota; class Elusimicrobia; order UBA1565; family UBA9628; genus GWA2-66-18. The sequence continues at coordinate 11,505 of JAHFCD010000014.1, read as the reverse complement.
CGGGCGGGGCGGGCGTCTCGACCGTCTTCGTGTTCGGGCCCGGAAGCGTCCAGTCCTTCGGCGGCTCCGGCGCCTTCGTCGCCGGAGTCAATGCGGGGACGTCGGCGACGTTGATCTTGGCGGGAACGCCGGGCACGAAGGCCTTCGGCGCACCGAGCTTCGCGGGGCCGTCGCCGAGGAACGGGCTCGTGATCTCGACCTCGAAGGGCGGCGGCGAGTTCCAGCTCAGGCGGGGCAGGACCCACAGCGCCGCGAAGAACAGCGCGTGCACGCCCGCCGACATGCCGAGCGAGCGCCGCAGCGGCGGCGGGGCCGGGGCCCGCTTCTTGGCCGTCGTCGTCACTTGCGCTGGACCTCCAGGCCGACCTTCTTGACGCCGGCGGAACGCACCGTGTCGAGGAGCTCCGCGATGTCCCCGTAGGGAAGCGTCTTGTCGGCCGACAGGGTCACGGGTTGGTCCGGCTTGAGCGAGGTCGCGGCGGTCAGGATTTTCTTCAGGTCGGCGAGCGTCGTGGGTTTTCCCGACAAGGTGAGCTCGCGCTTGCCGTTCAGCGCGACGGCGAGCGCGTCGGTGGCGGACTTGTCCGACTTGGCGACCTTCGGGACCTCGACGCGGATCGCGCGACGCGCGATCATCGGGGCCGTCGCCATGAAGATGATCATGACGACGAGGACGACGTCGACGAGGGGCGTGACGTTGATTCCGGTGATCGGCCCGTCGGCGTCATCGGTGGCGCGCATGAGAAGTCCGGACGGCGTGGTAGCGCTGGCCGAGCGCCTCCGTTTCGGAGAGCAGGTCGCGCAGCTTCTTCTGCAGGAAATTGAAGGCGAGCACGGACGGGATCGCGACGAGCAGTCCGACCGCGGTAGCGACCAACGCCTCGGAGAGGCCCGCCATGACGACCTCCGGGCCCGCGCCGGACTCGGCGAGGTCATGAAAGGCCTTGATCACGCCCAAGACGGTGCCGAACAAGCCGACGAACGGTGCGTTGTTGCCGAGGGTGCCCAGCCACAGCAGGCGTCCCTCGAGGTGGCGCCTCTCGTCGGACAGCGCGGCCTCCAGGTTCTCCGGCTCGGACAGGACGCGGGACGCCGCGCCGGGATTGGCCTTGACGGCCTTGTCGGCCGCGTCGTGGTCTCCCGCGGCGAGCGCGGCGAGGAACACGGGGCGCAGGGACGCGAGCGCCTTCGACTCTTCCTTCAGGAGATTCCAGCGGTCGTAGGCCACGGCGACGCCGCCGATCGAGCTCAGGATCAGAGCCCAGATGACCCAGCCGCCGCCGGTGAGCGCCAACGCCATCAAGGGGCTGTTATTCAAGGCTCATCCTTCCGGGGGTGGAGTTTCATGAGCGCGGTCGCCATCTCCGCGCGCGTCGACGGATCGGCCTCGCGGGTCAGGTACTGGATCAGGCGCCGGTACTCATAGCCGCCGCCCATCTCCCCGATGTAGTACGCCGCCATCGCCCGCGCGAACCAGTCCTGGTGATCGAGGAAGCGCAGCAGGATCTCCTTGCCGAAGCTGTCGCCCATGCGCCACATGCCGGCCGCGGCGTAGATCTGCACGGCGACGGACTGGTCGTTGCGCGCGGAGCCGCCGAGCTGGAGCTGGATCGACCGGTCGCCGAGGATGAGCAGGGACTCGAGCGCGGCGAAGCGCACGGTGACGTTCTGATCGTTCAGCGCGCCCTGGAAGAGGGTCAGGTAGCGCAGGTCCTTGGAGTAGGCGAGCGCGACGAGGGCCGCGGCGCGCGTCTGCACGTTCTTGGCCAGGCGCGCCGCGTTCTCGAGCTCGCGCTGGAGCTGATAGTCCTTGGTGCCCGCGAGGCCTTCGGTGAGGAGGAAGCCGATCTCGGTGTAGCGCGTCTTGAGCGAGTACCCGGTCAAGGTGGATAGGCGGCTCAGGTTGAACAGCGAGGCGTCGCTCGAAGCGAGCGTATCGGGACGGGCGTCCATGCGCTGCTGCAGGAGGCGGAGCAGGTGCGCGTTGATGCGCGGGTCGATCAGGTCCTCCTGCTTGACGCGCGGCGCCGTGATCGTCAGCGGCTCGAGCGAGAACAGCAGGCTCGTGTCCGCGCTCAGGTTCACGGGGACGGGCTCGGCCGCGCGGGCCGCGAGCGGCAGCGCGAAGAGGACGGCGCCCAAAAGAGCCTTCATCGGCCCGCCGCCTTCTTCTTCGGCCACAGCTTCAGCGCCGAGACGCAGTACTCGGCGACGACGAAGTCGTTGCCGACCTCTCCGTCGACGCGCCGAAGCAGAAGATCGTAGTCCTCGGCGCCGCCGAGCTCGCCCAGGTACTTGGCGGCCATGGCCTTGACCACCCACGAGGGATTGTCGAGGAAGGCGCGCACGCGGTGCAGCCCCGCGACGTCGCCCATGCGCGCCAGGCCCGCCGAGGCGTACACGCGCAGCAAGGGCTCGGTGTCGCGCTCGGAGGCGGCGGCCAGCAGCGGCATCGCCTCGCGCGGGTGCTCGAAGACGACGAGCGCCTCGAGCGCGCCGAAGCGCACCGCCGGATCGAGATGGATCAGCGCCTCATTGAAGACCTGAAGATACTTGAGGTCGTGCGTGCGCGCCAGCGCGATCAGCGCCGCGGCGCGGGATTCCCCGTCGCGGTCCCAGCGCGAGAGCTCGAGCAGCTGGGCGCGGAAGGCGGGATCCGTGCTGGTGGCGAAGGCGTCGCCGAGCGGGATGCCGACGTTCAGGAAGCGGTTGCGCAGCGAATACCCGATCGGCGAGCCGACCGTCAGGATGTCCGCGATCGGCGTGCCCTCGATCTTGGTCAGGTCGCGCTTGAGGCTGCGGCGGTCCTCGGCGAGCTTGATCAGCGCCGTCGAGATCGCCGGATCGAGCCGGGTCTCGCCCGGCGCCAGCGGCGAGGTGCCCGGAGCCGGCGCGCCGTAAGCCGACGGGATGTCGGTGCGCACGGTGACTTCGCCGCAGCTCGACAGGAGCGCGAACGCCAAAAGCGGGCTCAATTTCGCCGCGGCTTTCATGACCATAGTATGGCTTATCCTTTCTAAATCTTCCACGGCCACGGACTCGGCCGCAATATATTCGAAACGCGGTTCTGTTACGATGTTCCCAAGACGCGACAGAACGGCTTACTCGAACGACACCCGATCGCGTCGACCCCAACCAGGAGCGCCCGCCCGGGACCTATACGGTTCCGGGCGGGCCATTTTCGAGGGCGGCGCCGCTGACATCCCTGACAATTCCCGCCTGGCGCGAAAAGACCGTGTGGGCCACACTTTGACATGAGTCCTGGAAAGCGCTCCGTGACCCTGCTGCTCGCGGAGGACGACGACGACGACTACCTGCTCGCCAAAACCGCGTTCGAAAACGCGGCGGTGAGCAACGACCTTTTGCGGGTCAAGGACGGGGTGGAGTTGATCGACTTTCTGCTCAAGCGCGGCGCCTACGCCGGCCGCGCGGACGACGGCAAGCCGTTGATCATCCTCTTGGACTTGAACATGCCCCGGATGGATGGACGAGAGGCCCTGAAGACGATCAAGTCGAACGACGCCTTATGCGGCATCCCGGTGATCGTCATGACCACCTCGAAGGCGGATGAGGACATCGTGAAGTCTTATAAACTGGGCGCCTGCTCTTATATCCGCAAACCGGTCGATTTCGGCGAGTTCGTGGAAGCGGCCAAGGTGTTCAAGCGCTATTGGCTGGAGCTCATCGAACTTCCCCGCTAGGTGCTGCGATCCCCATGATGAAAAAACCTTCCGCCGCGCCGCTGGCCGTCGGCGGCCTGGCCCTTCTCGCCGCGGGCGCCGTTTGGCGCCTGCTCGCGCGGCTGCCCTCGGATTTCTTCGATACCAGCGACTTCATGCCTCACGGGCACTGCTACCTGTGGAATCCCTGGCTGGTTCGCCTGCACGTCGGCTCGGATATGGCCATCGGGCTGGCCTATGTCTCCATCTCCGCGACGTTAGCCTATCTCGTCTATCAGGCCCGGAAGTTCGTTCCGTTCGGCTGGATGTTCCTTCTCTTCGGGACGTTCATCATCGCCTGCGGCGGCACCCACTTCATGGAGGTTTGGACGCTCTGGAAGCCCGACTACTGGACCGCGGGCCACCTGAAGCTTCTGACCGCCTTGGTCTCGGTGGGCACCGCGCTGGCGCTGCCGGGGCTCATCCCCAAAGCCGTGGCCTTGGGGGAAGAGGCGCGGCTGTCCCACGACAGGAAGGAGCGGCTGGAAAAGGCGCACCGGGAGCTCAAGCGCCTCGACGAGCTCAAATCCCAGTTTTTCGCCAACATCAGCCACGAGCTGCGCACCCCCTTGACCTTGATCCTGGGGCCGGCGCGCAGGGCGCTCGCCGAGTCGTCCACGGAGGACGAGCGCCGGCGGCTGGCGACCGTGGAGCGCAACGCCGTCATCCTGCTCAAGCACGTCAACGACATTCTCGACATCGCGAAGCTCGAGGCGGGGAAGATGCCCCCCCAATACGCCGCGGTCGATCTGTCCAAGCTCGTGCGCGCCGCCGCCGCGAACTTCGAATCCTACGCCGCGGAGCGCGGCATGGAGCTGGTCGTCGACGCCCCCGAGCCGGTGATCGCGGAGGCGGACAAGGACAAGGTCGAGCGGATCCTCCTGAATCTCATTTCCAACGCGTTCAAGTTCACCCCGGACCGGGGACGCGTGCGCTGCGCCGTCGTCGCGGCGGGCGGCAGCGCCGTGATCACCGTGGAGGACAACGGCCCCGGCGTCCCGCCCGAGCTTCGAGAGGCGATCTTCGAGCGCTTCCGGCAGTTGGACTCGGGCGCCGCGCGCCGCTTCGGCGGCACCGGGCTGGGGCTGGCCATCGCCAAGGAATTCGCCGAGCTTCACGGGGGCTCGATCTCGGTGCTGGACGCCGAAGGCGGCGGGGCCCGCTTCGTCGCGGCGCTTCCTCTCAAAGCGCCCGCGGGGGCTCCGGTCGCGAGCCAAGCCTCTCCTTCCGCGCCGCAGGCGACGGAGCCGGCGCGGCAGGCTTTGGAACGCCTGAAAGCCGTCCCGTTCAGCCTGCCGGCTCCCCTCGCCGGAAAAAAACGGCCCCTCGTGCTGATCGTGGAAGACAACCCGGAGATGAGCCGCTACATCGCCGAGTGCCTCGCCGCCGAGTACGACGTCGCGGCCGCCCGCAACGGCCGCGAAGGAATGGAGCAAGCCGCCGCTCTGCGCCCCGCCCTCATCATGACCGATCTCATGATGCCGGATATGGACGGGGCGGACATGATCGCGGCTCTCCGCGCCGAGCCGGGCTCGGCGTCGACGCCCATCATCGTGGTCACGGCCAAAGGCGAGGACGAGCTGCGGCTGAAGCTTCTGCGTTCCGGAGCGCAGGACTATCTGCTCAAGCCGTTCAGCGCGGAGGAGCTCGTCCTCCGCGCGCGCAACCTGATCCAATTGAACGCGCGGACGGCGGAGCTGGCCCGGGCCAACGAGGAGCTGGAGACCTTCACCTATTCCGCCTCCCACGATCTCATGGCCCCGCTGCGAAAGCTCGACAGCTTCGGCCAAATCCTGGAAAAAAACTACAGCGACAAGCTCGATGAGGAGGGGCGGGCGCACCTCGCCCGCATCCGGGCCGCCGCGAAGGGCATGTCCCACCTGATCGACTCCATGCTGGAGCTGTCAAGGATCGGCCGCCACGAGCTCAACAGCGTGCCGCTCGACCTCAGCGACATGGCGAAAAGCATTCTGGAGGACCTGCGCAAGACCGGGCCCACCCGGACGGTGCGCGCGACCATCGCCGCCGGGCTGACGGCGCGGGGCGACAAAGAGCTCATCCGCAGCGTGCTGACCAATCTTCTGGCCAACGCCTGGAAGTTCACCTCGACGCGAGCGGTCGTCGAAATCGAGCTCGGAGCCGGGAGCGCCGGCGGCGAAACGGCCTATTTCATCCGGGACAACGGCGTGGGGTTCGACATGGCCTACGCCGGCAAGCTTTTTCAGGCGTTCACGCGCCTGCATCGCCCCGGAGAGTTTCCCGGCTCCGGCATCGGGCTGGCCACGGTCAGGCGGATCATCGAGCGGCACGGCGGCCGCGTCTGGGTGGACGCGGCGGAAGGCCGCGGCGCCACCTTCTTTTTTACCCTGCCCTAGGAGTGTGTCCGAGTACGAACTATTCTTTCCCGGGACCGTATGATTAGCGGCGAACCCGGCCGCTCATGCGGCGCCGAAAGGAGACTTCGAACATGAAAATAATCATTTTCGCGCTGGCGCTGCTCGCCCCTTGCGCGCGCGCGCAGACGTCGCCTCCCCCCGCGACGCCGGCCGTCCAGTCCAAGCCCGTGCCGTGCTGGAAGCAGGCGGGCATCGCGAAGCCGCTCATGCTCCAGAAGAATGCCCTCGCCAAGGCGACCAAGGCCTCCGTCCAGGCGCTCTGCGGCGACTCCTCCCTCGCCATGCCGGAAAAGCTGAAGCAGATCCGGACGCTTCAGAAGGCCTCCAAGCAGAAGATCGAGACGTTGTTCCCCGCGGAGCAGCTGGAAGCGCTGAAGAAGTGCGAGCTCGATCGCCGCGGCCCGGCTCCGGCCGTGAAAAAGGGCCCCTGCGACCAAGCCCCGTAAGCCGAGGGCGCCGCCCGACGTTCCCCTGATTACAGCGGCTGGGGCGGGAGCTTCTCGATCGTCTGGAACGGCTTGAAGAGGCGCTCGATCCAGCGCGCGTCCATGTCGTCGAACGCGACGGTCGAGCGCGCCTCGAACACGGCCCAGACGCGAGCGTTCTTGTCGAAGACCGGCACGAAGATCGTCGTCGCGCCGGACTTCGAGTCGCCGGAGCGCAGGGCCTCCGCGATGGCGCCTTCGGCGGAGATCGGGGCTTTCTCGGCCTCGGGACGCGCGGGCCCCGGCTGGAAGGCCTTGCCGTCGGGCTGAAGCAGCCAGAAGCCGCACCAGGTCCAGGGGTTCTCGAAGGAGCCCCACAGCGCGTCGGCGAGCTCTCGCGTCATGCGCTCGCTTTGCAGCGCGCGGCGCCGCCACTTGAGGTCGAGCGTGGACTTGATCTTGTCGTAGCGGGCGCGGGAGGGGCGCTCGCGGATGTCCTTCATCGCCTGCTCCTGGCGGTTCTCATCGCTCATTTAGCCTTCTCCAAGACGACCAGCTGGCCGCAGGCCCCGTCGATGTCGCGCCCGAGATTCTGGCGGACCGTGGACTTATAGCCGCCGGCGAGCATGCGGCTCTGGAAGACGCGCGCGTCGTTCTCGTCGGTCGGCTTGTGCGGCGTGTCGGTCTGATTGAACACGATCAAATTGACGTGCAGCAGCTCCTTCGGCCCGACGCCGTCGAGCCACTTCACGAGCGCGTCGGCGTCCTCGGAGCGGTCGTTCTCCCCTTTGAGCAGTACGTATTCGAAGAAGATTTTTCGGTTCGTGGACTCGATGTAATCCTTCAGGGCCGCGGCGAGCGCCGCGAGGTTGAACGCCTTGTTCATCGGCACGAGGCGGGTGCGCAGCTCGTCGGTCGCGGCGTGCAGGGAGATCGCGAGGTTCACCTGCGGGAAATCCTTGCCGAACAGGGCGATTTTAGGAGCGACTCCCGACGTGGAAACGGAGATGTGACGCGCGCCGATGCCGAATTGTTTGTGATCAAGGAGGACCTTGAGGCTCGCCGCGACCTGCTCGTAGCACGCGAAAGGCTCGCCCATGCCCATGTACACGACGTTGTCGAGACGGCCGGGAAGGCTCTTCTTCGCCATGTACTGGCGCCAAAACAGGACCTGGTCCGTGATCTCCTCGGGCGTGAGGCTGCGCGTCAGGCCCATGAGGCCCGTCGCGCAGAAGGTGCAGGCGACGGCGCAGCCGACCTGCGAGGAGATGCAGGTGGTCCAGCGCGTCTCCGATGGACGAAGGAGCACAGTTTCAACGACTCTCCCATCGGAAAGATCAAGAAGGGCCTTGTGCGCGCGGCCGTCGCCGGAGACGTCCACGCGGCGCTCGCGCACGCTGAGCAGCGGAACCTTTTCCGCCAGCGCGCGCCGCGTCTCGGCCGGCAGGACCAGGATCTCCTCGTAGGAGGAAACGGCCTGGGTGAACACGGCCTGGCGCACCTGATCCCAGCGGAACTTCGGCTGGCCGAGGGCCGTCAGCGCCGCCTGGACTTTGGCCGAATCCATCAGGCCCCGACCCTTCGGGCGCGGCACAGATGCGGCGGAGGAAATCCTTGCAGCATCTAGTAGGTCAGCTCCCGGACGTGCTTGTTCTCGAGCAGCAGGCGCACGACGTTCTTCTGCTCGAGGCGCGGGCCGGCGACGTACCACTCGCTGTAGTACAGGTTCGCGCGCTTCATCAGCTTGCGGCGCAGGACCTTCACGTCAGCGTTTCGGAAGATGGTCTTGATCTGCTCGAGGCCCTCGTCGTTGAGGTCGGAGGTGATCTTGAACGTATGGCGCTGGCGAAGCTCGTCGATCATGGTGTCGAGGTGAGGGAACACGCCCTGCACGACCAAGGTCAGCACGGCGGTCGCCGCCGCCAGCGAGTAGTAGCCGTAGCCGACCGTGACGCCGATGGCGGCGACGACCCAGATCGTCGCGGCCGTGGTCAGGCCGGTGACCTGCTCGCCGTCGCGCATGATCGCGCCCGCGCCAAGGAAGCCGATGCCGGAGACGATCTGCGCGGCGATGCGCGTCGTGTCGCTTCCCGCGGTGACCGCGAGATGATGCGAGAGGATCGCGAACAGGCAAGAGCCGACGCAGATCAGGATGTTGGTGCGCAGGCCGGCGGCCTTGTCGCTGAGCTCGCGCTCGAGGCCGATGAACGCCCCCAAGGTCAGGGCGA
>JAHFCD010000014.1:1129-2727 GCA_023249695.1 Elusimicrobiota bacterium | reverse complement strand
GAAAGGCTAAGCAAGTCCGGGGCGAACGGCGTCATGGCTCCTCCGTGATCCGGCGAACACGAGCTCCGCGGCGCGCTTTCCAGAGCGCACGCAATCCGGCAGGCCCACGCCGTCGTACGAGGCGCCGGCGAGGATCAGGCTTTGGTGGCTCTTCAGGCACGAGCCGAGGCGATCGAGGCGGCGCGAGTGGCCGACCTCGTACTGCGGGTTGCTCTTGATCCAGCGCGTGGTCTTCATCGCGAGCGGGGCCGCGCCCCTGAGGCCGAGGACCTTGTCGATGTCGGCGCGCACGCGCGACTCGAGGCGGGTGATGGCGCCCTCGGCGTCCCCCTCCCGCCCGGCGCCGCCGATGAAGGCGCGGACCGTCGTGCGGCCGGCGACCGCCCGGCCCGGGAATTTCGCCGAGGAATAGGTGGCGGCCGTCACCGTCAAGCCCTCGGCGCGCGGCGCGAGGAAGCCGAAGCCTTTCGGCCGGACCGGGATGTCCTTATCGTCGTAGATCAGGACGGAGGTCGCGGTCGACGCGAAAGGAATCTCCCGCAGGCGCATCGCGAGCTCGGGGTCGAGGCCCTCGACGCAGTCGGCGAACGCGGACGCGGGCAGGGCCGAGATCACCGCGTCGGCCTCGAGCACGGCGTTGGGCGTCACGATCTCCCAGCGCCCGTCGCGGCGGCGCAGGGCCTGCGCGGGACAGTCGACGCGCACCGAGCGGGGCGGCAGGCGGCGGGACAAGGCGTCGATCACCTTCGACAGCCCGCCTTTCAGCGTCATGAAGGTCGTCAGCGCCGAGCGCCGGCGCCGCAGGCCGCCGAAGGGGCTCCACATCCCCCGCACCAGGCCGCCTTTCTTCTCCATCTCGAGCAGCTGCGGAAAGGTGCTGCGCACGCTCATCTTCTCGGGGTCGCCCGCGTAGATGCCGGCGAGCATGGGCGCCACGAGGCGCTCGAGCGCCTCGGGCCCGAGGCGGCGGCGCGTGAAATCGGCCAGCGACTCGTCGGCGCCGTCGCGGCGCGCCGGGCGCAGCGGCTCGAGGGCCATGTGCAGCTTCGCGGCGGGCGTGAACAGGGACGTGAACGCGAAGGGCAGCAGACGCGTCGGCGCGACCAGGTTCATCCCCGCGGGCATCGGGACGAGGCGTCCGTCCAGAAGTATGCCGACCCCGGCGTCCGGGCCGGTGCCGATCAGGTCGCTCTCGAGGCCGAGCTCGCGCACGAGCGCGAGCATCTCGGGCTTGGTGGTGAGGAAGCTGTCGGGGCCGGTCTCGAAGATCTGGCCCTCGAGCGTCTCCGTGCGGACCTTGCCGCCGAGGGTCTTCGCGGCCTCGAGCACCGTCACCTCGATCGGATGGCCGCGCTTGACGAGCTCGTAGGCCGCGACGAGGCCGGAGATGCCGCCGCCCAGGACGACGACCTTCTTCGTCGCCGGCGGCCTTTGGCCGGGCCTCATGACGCGCTCATCTCGTGGACCCATTCGGCGACCCGCCGCACGCTGTCCACCGGCGTCGTCGGCAGTATGCCGTGGCCGAGGTTGAAGATGTGCCCCTTGCGCCCGCCGTTGCGGTCGATGATGTCCTTGACCGCGGCCTTCAGCGCTTTCTT
>JAHFCD010000014.1:0-1119 GCA_023249695.1 Elusimicrobiota bacterium | reverse complement strand
TGCCCTGCACGGCCTTCCGGCCGATGCGCCGCCGGGCCTCGTCGAGGTCGATGCGCCAGTCCACGCCGATCACCGAGCCGCCGGCCCCGGCGAAATCCTCCAGGAAGCCGTTGGTGCCCGTGCCGAAGGAGATGACGGGGACGCCCGTCTTCGACAGGCGTTCCAAGACCCATTTCGTGTGCGGCAGCACGTAGCGGCGGAATTGGTCGGGCGAGAGCGCGCCGATCCAGGAGTCGAAGAGCTGCACGGCCTGCGCGCCGGCGTCCACCTGGGCCTCGAGGTACTCGGCGGTGACGGTCCGGACCTTGCGCATCAGCTGGTCCCACAGGTCGGGGCGGTCGGTCATCATCGCCTTGGCGATCTTGTAATGATCGGAGGGCCCGCCCTCGATCATGTAGCTCGCGACGGTGAACGGCGCGCCGGCGAAGCCGATCAGGGAGTGCTTGCCCTCGATCTCGCGGCGGATCAGGCGCACGGCCGAGAACACGCAGCCGAGCTCGGCCGCCGCGCCCGCGACCTTCAAGCGCTTGATGTCGGCCTCGGTCCGCACCGGATTCGAGATGCTCGGGCCGGGCGCGAACTTGAGCTTGAGCCCCATCGGCTCTAAAATCAGCAGGATGTCGGCGAAGAGAATCGCCGCGTCGACGGGCAGCGCGCGCAGCGGCTGCAAGGTCACCTCGCAGGCCAGCTCGGGGGTCTTGGCGAGCTCGAGGATCGAGTGCGTCTTGCGCAGCTCCCGATACTCCGACATGTAGCGCCCGGCTTGGCGCATGAACCAAACCGGCGTCGCGTCGACGGGTTGAGAGCGGCAGGCGCGCAAAAAGCGCAGGTCTTCCTTCACCACGCTCCCATGATACCAATTAGACCGGAACTCGGTGTCGGGCCTGACGCCAGCGGCCCAACGGCGGTTCAGGTGGCGAGCAAAGTATCGGCGGTGCGCAGGAGGGTGAGCAGGGCCTCGTCGGTCTTGGCGCGGAGGATTTTGCGGCGCAGGGTCTCGTTCATGATCAAGGACGCGATGCGCTGCAGCACCTTGAGCTGCATCGTCGGCGTCTCGAGCGGGGTCAGGATCAGGAACACCAGGCGCAGCGGCGCGCCGTCGGGGGTGGGCAGGGGCGG
>JAHFCD010000398.1 GCA_023249695.1 Elusimicrobiota bacterium | reverse complement strand
TTGCGCCGCTGACCGCCGCCGCCCGGCTCGACTTCCCGGCCCGCGCGGCCCGCGGCCTGCGCGACCGTCTCGCGGCGGCGCCCAAATGAAGACCCGTTTCTGGAAGCTCACGGGCGCGGGCAACGATTTCGTCCTGCTCGCGGGCCTGCCCAAGGGGAAATCCGGCGCCGCCGCGGCGAAAGCCCTGTGCGACCGCCGCTTCGGCGTCGGGGCGGACGGCTTGCTGGTCATGAGTCGCCGCGCCGGCAAGGTCCGCCTCGATTACTGGAACGCCGACGGCTCCGCGGCGTTCTGCGGCAACGGCTCGCGCTGCGCGGCGCTGTGGGCCTCGGCTCGCGGCTGGGTCAAGGGAAAGTCCTTCGAGCTGCGGACCAATCGCGGGCCGCTGACGGCGCGGCTGACGGGCAAAGGGCGGGCGGAGGTATCCATGCCCGTCCCCAAGAATCTGTGGCTCGGCCTCAACGTCAAGGCGACGGGGCACTCGCTCCAGGCGCATTTCGTCGACACGGGCGTCCCCCACGCCGTCGTGTTCGTGCCCGACGTCGACGCCGTCGACGTCGCGACGCTCGGGCGCGAGCTCCGGTTCCACGCGCTCTTCGGACGCGCGGGCGCCAACGTCAATTTCGTCGAGCTCCGGAAAAACAGCCTGTCAATCCGCACCTACGAGCGCGGCGTCGAGGCCGAGACGCTCGCCTGCGGCACGGGGATCGTCGCCGCGGCGTTCGTCGCGCGCGTCCTCGGCTTCGGGGCCGCGCCGGTTCGCGTCGCGGTCCGCGGCGGCGCCGTCTTGTCCGTGTCGTTCGACGAGGGCCCTCGGCTCGAGGGTCCCGGCGCGGTCGTGTTCACCGGAGAGGTCTCGCTATGAAGCTCGAAGGCTCCTATGTCGCGCTCGTCACGCCGTTCGACCGGGAGGGCCGCCTCGATGAGGACGCCTACCGCCACCTGATCCACCGCCAGCTCAAGGGCGGCACCCGCGGCCTCGTGCCCTGCGGCTCGACGGGCGAGGCCGCGACCTTGATGCACGAGGAATACCGCCGCGCCATCGAGATCGCCTGCGACGAATCCCGCGGCGAGGTCCCCGTCATCGCCGGCGTGGGCACCAACGCGACCTGGAAGGCCGTCGAGTCCGCGCGCGAGGCCGAGAGCCTCGGCGCCGACGCGCTGCTCGTCCTCGCGCCGTACTACAACAAGCCCACGCAGGAGGGCATCTACCAGCACTTCCGCGCCGTCGCGCGCGAGTCGCGCCTTCCGATCGTCGCCTACAACATCCCCTCCCGCACCGGCGTCAACATCGCGCCGGTGACCCTCGCGCGCATGGCCAAGGACATGCCCACGATCGTCGCGGTCAAGGAGGCCGCGGGCTCCCTCGACCAGGTCTCCGAGATCCTCGCTCTGACGCCGCCGTCCTTCACCGTCCTGTCCGGCGACGACTCCCTGACCTTGCCGATGATGGCCGTCGGCGCGCGCGGTGTCGTGTCCGTCGTCGCGAACGTGGCGCCCAAGCAGACGCAGGCGCTGTGCGACGCCTTCCTCAAAGGTGATATAAAGAAAGCCAAGGCCCTGCACCTCAAGCTTTTCCCGCTGGTCAAGTCCCTGTTCCTCGAAACCAATCCGATCCCCGTGAAAGCCGCCCTCGCGATGATGGGCGTCTGCCGTCCCGACCTGCGCCTGCCGCTGACCGCTCTGTCGCCCGATAACCGCCCCGCGCTGAAGAAGGCGCTCAAGGAGTTCAACCTCATATGACCAGCATCGACGCCGCCGCCTTCCCCGTGCCCGCCGCCAAGACCGAGGGCTTCCCCTCCCAGATCAAGTACATCGTCGGCAACGAGGTCTGCGAGCGCTTCAGCTTCTACGGCATGCGCGCGATCCTGACCGTCTTCATGGTCGGCCACCTGATGATGCCGAAGCACGAGGCGACCGCCGCCTACCACCTGTTCGTCTCGGCGTGCTATTTCACGCCGCTGGTCGGCGCCTACATCGCCGACCGCTACTGGGGCAAGTACAAGACGATCATGACGCTCTCCATCGTCTACTGCCTCGGCCATCTGGTCCTCGCGATGTTCGAGGGCAAGACGGCGCTCTACTGGGGCCTGGGCCTCATCGCGCTGGGCTCCGGCGGCATCAAGCCCTGCGTGTCCACGCACGTCGGCGACCAGTTCAGCGAAAAGAACAAGCACCTGATCCAAAAGATCTACGACGTGTTCTACTTCGCGATCAACTTCGGCTCGTTCTTCTCGACCCTGCTGATCCCCGTGGTCCTGGTCAAGTACGGCCCGGGCTGGGCCTTCGGCATTCCCGGCATCCTGATGGCGATCGCGACCGTCGTGTTCTGGCGCGGCCACCCGCAGTACGTCAACGTGCCTCCGACGGGCAAGACCGGGAAGCACGGCTTCCTTCCCATCCTGTGGGCGGCGATCACCGGCAAGCGCAAGCCCGGCGGCGACTTCTTCTCCGCGGCTCTCGAGAAATACCCCGCCGACGAGGTCGAGGCCGGACGCGCGGTCCTCGATGTCTGCAAGGTGTTCGCGACGATCTCGGTGTTCTGGGCGCTGTTCGACCAGCACGGCTCCTCGTGGGTGCTCCAGGCCGAGCAGATGAACCTCGACGTGCTCGGGGTCCACTTCGAAGCCTCGCAGATCGCGGCCTTGAACCCGATCATGGTCATGGGCATGATCCCGCTGTTCGCGAAGATCATCTATCCGTTCATCGAGCGGACGTTCAAGTTCGAGATGACGCCGCTGCGGCGCATGTCCGGCGGGATGGTCGTCGCGGCGACCTCGTTCATCGGCGCGGCGCTGATCCAGGTCGTCATCGATCACGGCGGCCGCCCGTCGGTGGCCTGGCAGTTCATTCCCTACCTGCTGATCACCGTCGCCGAGATCATGATTTCGATCACGGGCCTCGAGTTCGCGTACACCCAGGCGCCGCGCTCGATGAAGAGCACGATCATGAGCTTCTTCTTCCTCACGATCTTCGCGGGCAACCTGCTGACCGCGTACGTCTCCGAGATCAACAAGTTCCAGGGCGCCACCTTCTACTGGTTCTTCGCCGCGCTGATGGGCGGCGTGTCGGGAATCTTCATCTGGACTGCGTCGCGCTACAAGGTCCGCGAGTACATCGAGGACGGCTCGGCCCCCGTCGGCCACTGAACGATGCCCGAGATCCGGAAGGCGTCGACCATCGAG
>JAHFCD010000013.1 GCA_023249695.1 Elusimicrobiota bacterium | reverse complement strand
GCAAGGCGACCAGCTCGAGCACTTCCTCAATACGCCGGTCCGCCGGCTCCGGCAGGCGATAGGCGAGATGGAAGTAGCGCAGGCACTGGCGCGCGGTCAGCTCCTCGTATAAGCCGAAGAAATCGGGCAGGTAGCCGACCGCGGCGTGGACCGCGCGCGCGTTCTCGCGCACGTCGTGGCCGGCGATCATCGCCAGGCCCGAGGTCGGCTCGAGCAAGGCGGCGATCATCTTGAGAAAGGTGGTCTTGCCCGCCCCGTTGGGGCCGACGAGCGCGGCGACCGAGCCCTCCGTGACGGTCAGGTCGATGCCGTCCACCGCCGTGGTCGAGGCGTACTCGCGCCTCAGCCCCTTCGTGAAGATGATGTCGGCCACGGCCCCACTATAGCCCCGGCCGAGGCTTCGTGCAAGCCCATTCCGACCCCATTCCCCTCCTTCGATCCGCGAGGCGACCCGGGCGTTTCCAACGTTGGAAACGCCCAGTTCCAGATCCTCGCACACCGCGCATCGGCGGAGCCAGGCCTAAACCGCGGACCGTTCCCAAGGTCGACACCAGTGCCTCAAAGCCGCTGCCTCCTGACGGGAAGCTCCACCCGTCCAGCGCCCCTTAAGCGTAAACTCCCGCCGAGGGTCCGGAGGCAACGCTCGAGAATTTAAAACGAGCGGCTGCTATTTTGTCTTGGAAAACAGCACCTGGCCGTCTTTTCAGAGTTGGGGCCCTGCCAATGATTTTCCTTAATTGGCCTTGGTGCAGGCCTCGGTGTCGCCTAAGCGACAAGCCGACCGATAAAACCATAAAGCGTTGATCGGATCCTTCCCTATTCCTTCTCCAGTTTCATAGGCGATGGCCAGGTTTCTGCAGCTCATATACTCCGCACCCAGCGTGCAAGATTTTCGGTAGAGTTCAACGCCCTTCGCTTGGTCCTGGATGACGCCTATCCCTTTGTAATATGCGACGCCGAGCGCGAATTGAGCTCGGGCATAGCCCTGCTCCGCGGCCTTGCGATACCAAAGCACGGCCTCTTTGTCATCGGTAGCGGCGAGTCCTAAACCATCGGTATACATCTGTCCGAGCTTGTATTGTGCTACCGCATCGCCCTGATCCGCGGCCCCGCGATACCAAGCCATAGCGACTGCATAATTTCTGGGGATTCCTACACCGTGGCGATACATTTGTCCCAGCATGTATTGCCCTTTGTCGTTGCCCTGCTCCGCGGCCTCGCGAAACCAGGCGACAGCTTCTTTGTAATCCTTTTCAACTCCTCTGCCGTGAACATGCATATATCCGAGGATGGCTTTCGCTTCGGCATCGCCCTGCTCCGCGGCTTTTCGATACCATAGCACGGCTTCTTTGTCATCTTTGGCGACTCCTTCACCTTGGGCGTACATCAACCCGACGATCGATTGTGCATGGGCATCGTTCTGTTTGGCGGCTTTGAGATACCAAGACATGGCCGCATTGGAATCCTGGGGGACTCCTTTCCCCTCGGTGTACATCCAGGCTAGATGGGATTGCGCCGAGGCGCTCCCCTGCTCCGCGGCCTTTCGGTACCAAGTAACGGCCTCTGTGTCATCCTTCACGACCCCCTGACCGTTAGCATACATCCACCCAAGATTGTCTTGCGCAGAAGCATCTCCCTGTAACGCGGCCTTGCGGTACCAAGACACGGCCTCTTTGTCATCTTTGGCGACGCCTTCACCATTGGAATACATCCAGCCAAGGGTGACCTCTGATCCGGCATCGCCCTGTTTTGCGGCCTCAGTCATATCTTCACGGAATCTTTTCCAGGGGTCGTCGCAGTGCGCACGGTCCGAGAGAAAGAAGAGGACACTTAAGAGTGCAAGCCTGCTCATCTTATGGAACCCCCTGGAACGCTAATCTGGAGGGTAGGCGACTCCTCCCGAGCTGTCAAGACCGGCAAGCATCCCCACTCGATGCTCCAAGCGGGCACGTCGCCAGCACGTTCATTCGAACTGAGCCTACGCTGGAAATACGACGGCCGCGAAAGCGCTTATGCGCGATCGCGGCCGTCGTTTTCAGAGTGGGGGTGATCGAGGGGACTTCAACCCCCGGCCTCAGCGTTCACAGCGCCGCGCTCGAACCAGCTGAGCTGCGACCACCACCCAATTTGAATATAACGAAGTAGGAATTTCTAGCGCGCATTCCACCAGAAAGCCGCCGCATCCGAACAGGCTAGTCCCACTTCCCCGCCAATGCAAGAGCCCCGCCTCGTCCCAGGAGCTTGATTTTCCGTCCATCCGCGCCCGCCGCCCGAAGCGGCGACCTCGGCCCCAGCGCCCCGTAATACCGCACCACGTGCCTGCGTGGCGGCGGCACCAGCGCCGCCATGCGGCCCACGAACTCGGCCGCCGGCCGTTCCTGGTATGATCGCCCGCCGTTGGTCTTGCTCACTTGATAGCGGACGAGGCCCTCTACTGACGGGGTCTGATCCGCTCCGTGATGTCCGTGTACAGCGGCAGCTGCGAGTTGAGGCAGCGCTCGCGGACTTCCTCGGTTTCGTAGCCGACGGAGTACGTGGAATAGATCAGGTACGGGCCCGCCTCGATGGCATAGTACAGCCGCTCCTCGGCGAAGACGTGGCTGTCGTCTGGCTTTCGCTCCGTCTTGAAGACGTAAGCCTGGCGCCCGTGGACGGAGTGTTTCTCGATCTTCCCCGCTAACGGCTGGTGATCCAGCCTATGCTTTTTTTCAATGAACGCCTGAAGCTCCTCGTCATGGTTTCGGGGGGCGAACTTGACCAAGGGGGTCGCGATGAGTTGGACGTACAGCGTGCATTGCGACTCGCTCAGGCCCGACTTCGGGTCGGAGAGCCGGCTGACCACGCCGTTTTCTTTCGCCATATCGTCGATGAGTTGGGTCGGAGCTTCGAAGATCCAGCCGGTGTCCGTCCCGTTCATCGACGTCGCGTAAGACAAGATGCTGCGGATGCTCCAGTCCTTTCGGCTCGAGGGCGTCTTTTGCCAGAACGTGCCCTGCTGCACCGGCGGCCCGTCCGCTTTGACAGGCTCCTTTTTTCCCGCGGCGGCCGCAGCCGGCTTCTTTTTGCGCGCCTCTTCGGCCGCGGCGGTTTGAGCCGCGGCGAACTGGGCCTGCGACGCCGCCTTCAGGGCGGCCTCGGCGGTCTTGGCGAGAGCCGCGTCGTCGTCCGCCTTCTTCGCCTGCTCGTCCAGGAGCCGAGCTTCCCGCTCGACGACCAATTCGTCCAGGGACTTGGGGCTCTCGATGGAGTCCCGGAGCACCCGCAAAGTCCGTTCGATCGTGCGGCCTTCCTCGGCGACGGCGGGCCAGACCGACGCCATGGCGATCGTGACCCCGCCGCGCTTGCCGCCGAAGATCCTCATCTGCATGGCGCCGTCGGGTCCGCGCGATTTCCAGACGAGGGCCAATTCATGGACGTTCTCGAGCTGTCCGGGATCGGCGTCGACGCCGAGCAGGACGACCTTGTTGGCGCCCACCTTGGCGCCCTTGCGCTCCACGCCCTGCAGGCGCTTGAGGGCGGCGAGCACGGGCGCCGCCTCCGACTTTTGCGCAATGATGTTGATCTCGGCGCCCGCGTCGTGCGCCTTGAGGATGGCCTTCTCGAGCTCGCGGGACATGGCCGCTTCGCCGACCGCGGAGAACCGCCGGTGGGTCCAGCCAACGAGCTGCGTCGAGTCCGCGAACGCCCGGGCGAGCTCGGTCGGCGCCTGCGCCGACGCGTTCCCGCCGATCAGATTCCGGCCGAGCCAGTCGCCGGCCTTTTCCGTAAACCCGTCCTCCGGCTCGGCATCGATCCGGAAAGGATCGAACCCGGCTCCGGCGTCGCTCAACAGGAAGGTCACGACCCGCAGGCCCGCGGAGACCTGCTTCGCGTCCCAGGAGGACGCCCTGGAGTCCATCGGAACGGTGAGGACTCCGAGCTCCCGCTCCATCAAGGTCCGCGCGCGCACCAGCGCGAAGCCGGAAATGCCGGCGACGAGCGCGACTACCATGAGCGTGAACAGGAGTCTGCCGAGCATGGCGGGTATTCTACTCCTTCGCGCGCACTCGTTCACAAATGACGAGTCCGGGCCTATACTTCGTCTATCATGGGAGATAACCCCGAAGTTCCCAATCTCAAGAAGGCGCAGGAGAACAAGCCGGCTCCGTTCGCCTGGACGCCGGGCAGCACGGTCGCCGAATCGACGGCGAGTGCCGCGGGCGTTTCCCGCGTCGCCCCGTCAGCGTACGAGCGCCTGATGGCGCAGGGCAAGGTACGAAGTAGGAATTTCTAGCGCGCATTCCACCTGAAAGCCGCCGCATCCGAACAGGTTAGCCCCCCTTCCCCGCGCGTCGCCTCCGTCACCGCTGCCCGAAGCGGCGACCTCGGCCCCAGCGCCGCCATGCGGCCCACGAACTCGGCCGCCGGCCATTCCTGGTATGATCGCCCGCCGTTGGTCTTGCTCACTTGATAGCCGACGAGGCCCTCTTTCCTGGGCCGGCCTCGAGCGGCGTTCGGACGGTAGGTCTTTGGTCCGGATATGACTCGGGCCCAATACCGCGGCCTTTTTAGGTCCACGCTCCGCTTCATCGCTCCCGGAATTAACATAAGATAAAGTCATGATTATTTCTCCATTATTCCGGACCGCCCTCTGCGCCGCTATCGTCGCATCGGTTTCCCTCCCCGCCGCCGCGAACGGCGACGCCGTATTCTCCACCGCCTTCGGAACCCTGAACGGTCCGCTCGCAAAAATGGCCCTGATCAAGGCCCAATCCCAGACGCCCCCGGCCTCGACCCCGAGCGAAAGCGACTATTGGCGCAGGGCGTTCTGGATCGTTCAGGATAAGGGCGAATGCTTTTTCGACAAGGATCCGCTTGTCACGTGCACGCTCGAGGACGTCTTCGGCGATCCCCAAGGCGCCTATGTAACGCGGCGCATCACCGTCAACGGCCGGGTCAACGCAGACCGGGAACTGCAGCTGATCGACGGCATCATCCTCTATTCGAACACGCGAACCGACGAGAAGACCCAGCTCCGGCACCGGGACATCGCCACCTTCAACATCGACAGCGCCGGCAAGTTTACCGGAGGCCGGTTCAATTCGATCAACCTAACGCCTAACGGCGAGGTTCCAGGCGTGTCCGACACCTGGGACAACTCCAACATCACCGCAAAAAATCTTTTTTCCATCAACCTCAAATACTGGGGCACCCGAAAAATATAATCTTCTCTCCGACCCGCCTGGCCGCTGAAATACGCAGGCGAGAAACTCGCCGACCTCTTTTGATCCGTTTCGCTTACATCCTGATCTGAGCGAGAGAAGCAGCGTCCTTTCAAACCTACCAGCTTAGCCCTCCTCCCCGCGGAGGTCAAACCCCTCTCCGCCTCCACCCATGCCACTTATCCACAGGTTATCCCCATTGTGGATAAGTGGGGCCAAAGGGCCTAGATCGATATAGGACTTGCGGCCTAGAAATATGTTATATGGTTTTTGGTCGGGCGCCGCGAGGGGTCGCGGCGAGATGGTTTGGAGGTGTTATGGTTCGAGACATCAAATGGACGGGGCTTCTGGCTCTGTCGCTCCTGGGTCTTTCCTCCGCGGCGTCCGCCGCGGATCGCCGCATCGTCGTCTTCCAGCAGGGCACGAGCCCGGCCCAGCGCGTGGCGCTGGCCAAGGCCGCGGGCGGAATCGTCGTGCGCGAGCTGCCGCTGATCAACGCGGTCGTCATCGAGCACCCGACGCAGGTCAGCATCGCGGAGAGCAAGCTGCGCGCGCTGGCCGAGGTCAAGCGCGTGGACCTCGACCCGAAGATCAATTGGCTCAAGATGGCCGACGCGCGCGGAACCGATTTCGCGCTTCCCTCGGCCTCCGGCATCATGAAAAGCATCGAGGCCCTCAAGAAGAAGCAGGCCGAGGAGCCCGAACCGACCGCTCCTCAGGCCGGTCAGGAGACGCCGTGGGGCATAGCCCGCGTCAAGGCGCCCGCCGCCTGGGCGACGTCGCGCGGCAAGGGCGTCAAGCTCGTGGTCATCGACACGGGCATCGACATGACGCACCCGGAGCTCTCGGGCATCCTCAAGGGCGGCTGGAACGCGATCTCGACCGCGGCGACCTTCAACGACGACAACGGCCACGGCACGCACTGCTCGGGCACGATCGCCGCGAAGGACGACGATCAGGGCGTGGTCGGCGTCGCGCCGCAGATCGACCTGTACGGCGTGAAGGTCCTCGACGCGAACGGGTCCGGCACCTTCGACGACGTGATCGCCGGCATGCTGTGGGCCGTCGAGAACAAGATGGAGGTCGCCAGCATGAGCCTCGGAGCGAGCTCGGGCAACCAGGCCTTGGCCGACGCGGTCGAAGCCATGCGCAAGGGCGGCGTGATCCTCATCGCGGCGGCCGGGAACTCCGGCGGCTCGGTGGGCTATCCCGCCGCGTACCCGGGGGCCATCGCGATCGCGGCCTCCGACTCGAAGGACAAGCTCGCCTCGTTCTCGAGCCGCGGGCCGCAGGTCGCGGTCATCGCCCCGGGAGTGGCCGTCAAGTCCACCTACATGGGCGGCGGCTACGACACGCTGTCGGGGACGTCGATGGCCACGCCGCACGTGGCCGGCCTGACGGCGCTGTACGTCGCGACTCATAAAGGCGCGACGCCGGAGGCGGCGCGCGCGGCCCTGGCGGCCGCGTCCACCAAGCTCGCGGGCGTGCCCGACATCGGCCAGGGCGCCGGCCTGCCCAGCGCCGTCAAGCTCGTCCAGTAAACGCTCGATATTAAGGAGCGCCCCCTTCGCCGAACGGTGAAGGGGGCGCTTTATTTTCTATGATCCTTCCCGCCATGGACCGACTGCCCCGCCTGATCGCCTCCGCCGCGCTCGTGATCGCCGCGACCGCGGCCTCCTTCTACACGGCTCGCGGCAATCGCCGCCCCTTCTCCTCCAACGCGCCGGAATACCGCAAGCTCGGCCCGGCCGACGCGAAGGTGACCATCGTCGAGTTCTCGGACTTCGAGTGCCCGGCCTGCCGCATCGCCGAGCCGCCGATGCGCGCCCTGCTCAAGCTCTACGACGGCAAGGTCCGCCTCGTGTTCAAGCACTTCCCGCTCGAGCGCATGCACCGCTGGGCGCGCAGCGGGGCCATCGCCGCGGAGTGCGCCGGCCGCCAGGGCAAGTTCTGGGAGTACCACCACGAGCTGTACGACCACCAGGAAGAATGGCCGAGCGAGAAGGCCGAGGAGCGGATGTCCGCCTACGCGAAAAAGGTCAAGCTCGACGAGCCCGCCTGGCGCGCGTGCCGCAAGGATCCCGCCGCCGGCGAGGCCGTCAGCGCCGACGCGAAGGACGGCATGAACGCCTGGGTCGGCTCGACGCCGACGTTCTTCATCAACGGCAAGCGCTTCGTCGGCGCGATGCAGCTCTCCGAGCGCGGCACGCCGTTCGTCGAGAAGGAGCTGAAGAAATGAAGGTCGAGATTCCGCCCGCCCTTGGCCTCGCCGCGCGCGTCCTCGTCGGCGCCGTCCTCGTCTACGCCGGCGCCACCAAGGCGGCCGGCCCCGCCGAGGAGTTCGCGATCGTGATCGGCTCCTACGACCTCCTGCCCCGGGAAATGATCCTGACGGCCGCCGCCTTCCTGCCCTGGGTCGAGATGCTCCTGGGCTGGTCCCTGATCTTCGGCCTGCGCCTGCGCGCCGCCGCGATCTCCTGCGGGGCCTTGTTCGCCGCGTTCCTCTTCGCGCTCGCCTCGGTTCAGCTCAAAGGCATCCCGCTCCCCAACTGCGGCTGCTTCGGCGACGCCGTGCACTTCACGCCGCTCCAGGCCAGCCTGTTCGACTCGCTCATGCTGGCCCTGTGCTTCCTGGCGTGGAAATCGGCGCCGGCGAGCCTGAGCCTGGACAGCTGGGCGGAAGGCGGTTATACTGGCCCGACCAATGGCAAACGCTAAAAAGCGCGTCCTCGCCGTCGACGACGACGCGTCCATCTGCGAGTTCTACGAGCAGGCCCTGCGCATGACCGGCTTCGACGTGGAGTGCGCGCCGAGCGCCCAAAAGGCCCGCGAGGCCCTGGCCCAGCGCCATCCCGACATCATCCTGATGGACATCATGATGCCCGAGCAGGACGGCATCAGCTTCACGCGCGAGCTGCGCGCCGACGCGAAGACCTCGGACATTCCGATCATCGTGGTCTCGGGCCTGGCCGACGCGGGCACGCTCAACGACGCCCTCCTCTTCGGCGCGGTCGACTACATGGTCAAGCCCATCGAGATCGACGCGCTCAAGGCCAAGATCGAGCGCACCTTCGCCGCTCTCGAACGCCGCAAAAAGCAGTAACTGTCGTCATTACGCCTGGGTCCTTTGACCCCCCGCCCGTCGGGACCTACGCCCCTGTTTGCCGCGCGCAAATCCGGTTAAATAGGTGATATGGCCTTCATCAACCAGCGAGCCCACGGGCCGCTGATCGCGCTCTCGACCGACTTCATCCGCGTCAAGGAGTACTTCGAGGCCATCGTGGCCTCCTCCGGCGACCTCATCTGCACGACCGACGTCACGGGCCGGGTCATCTATTTCTCTCCCGGCGCCGAGGCGATGCTCGGGCTCTCCGCGGAGAAGGCCGCCGGCCGCCCCGCCCACGATTTCTACGTCGAAGGCCGCGTCGAGGCGGAACGTCTCATGAAGCTCCTGCGCGCGAGCCCCGACGGCCGCGTGCACAACCACGAGACGCGCATGAAGGCCTCGGGCGGCCGGACGCTTCACGTCAGCATGTCCCTCTCTTTCCTGAAGGACGCCCGCGGCCGCGTGATCGGCACGCTCGGCATCGCCAAGGACATCAGCGACCGCGTCGAGCTCGAACGGCGCCTGCGCGAGATGACCCGCACCGACGATCTCACCGGGCTCTACAACCAGCGTCATTTCCACGACCGCCTGCGCGAAGAGGCCGCGCGCTCACGCCGCCAGGGCGATCCCCTCTCGATGATCGTGTTCGACCTCGACGGCTTCAAGCAGGTCAACGACACGCTCGGCCACCTCGAGGGCGACCGCATCCTCCGGGCCTTCGGAGTCGCCGTCGGCGACAGCGTGCGCCGCGAGGTGGACCTCTGCTTCCGCTACGGCGGAGACGAATTCGTCCTGCTCTTGCCGGGCACGACCGCGGCCCGGGGCAAAACCGTCGCGCGCCGCATCGTCAAGGCCGCGGCGCCCCTGGCCAAGGACGGCGTCACCGCGAGCTGGGGCGTGGCGCAGCTGCCGAAGTCGGGCGACGCGTCCGAGTTCGTGCGCACGGCCGACGCCGCGATGTTCCAGATGAAGTCGGGCAAGGCGGGCGTGCGCCGCCGCGGCACCGACCTCGCCCGCGCCTTCGCCTCCCAGGGCCGCGGCTCCCGCCGCGTTTAGGGACGAGGGGAAATCTTCTTTCGGCGGGTCCTCCACGCCTCTTGTTCGACATGGGGGGGCCTGTTATACTTTCCCGTATACGACGAGTCCGACGGTTTTTCGCTATAAAAGCTTCCGATTCTTTTTCTTTTCCCGCAAAGAGGATCGCATCCATGTCCATGTTTCCTGCCCGGATGGAGAAGCGAAATTCTGGCTCGAGCCCATCATAGCGCTGAATCAGCACCATGGCCTTTCGCCAAGAGTCTTGAAGGAACTGCAGAGAGTCGTCGAGGAGCACGAAGATGCGATCGTCCGCGCCTGGAAAAAACACTTTCTCCGCTGAGGTCCAAAACATCTCCAGAAACGGGCTATGGCTGCTCGTTCAGGGAAAGGAATATTTCTTGGCGCATACGGACTATCCATGGTTCAAAGAAGCCAAGCTGGCCGCGATATACAATCTCAAGCTGCTTCACGGGACGCATCTGCATTGGCCCGATCTGGATGTGGACCTGGAATTGGAATCCCTCCGTCAGCCCGAGAAATACCCCTTGGTCTACGAGTTGGACGAAACCTTGGTGGCCGACGGCCAAATTAAGGCGCTTTCAGGCAGGAAGGGTCGAAAACCGATCAAGTAGGGAAGTGCTTTTGCGCTCGAAACAATGAAGCCCCCCAGCGATGGGGGGCTTCTCTTTTTCTGTGGGACTCACTTTGCTCCCGGGCCGTTTGCCCCTTCTCCCTGGGCCGAATGCCGTCCGGCATTTTGGCCGTTCTCGGTTATCATACTCGGATGTTCGCTTTGCGCCGCTCTTTGGCGGTGGTGCTGTCCGCCTGCCTTCTCGCGCCCGGCTGGTCGTCGGCCGCGACCGTCCATATCGAGGCAGCGCCGGACGCTCGCTCGTTCGTGTTTCCTCAGACTCTGATCACGCCTCCGAGCCTGAGCCTGGGAGCGCCGCTGCCGGCGCTCATGGCACCCAGCCTCTCCGCGCCCGCGCCCGCCCTCGCCCCCTCGCTCGTCGCCCCGTTCAAGCCCGTCGCGGCGGCCGCGAAGACGATGCCCGCCGTGGATCCGAAACCGGCCCCGGCCTTGGAGCGGGCGCCGGACGCCCGGGCCGCGCTCGCGGCCGCGGTCCCGCGCCTCGCCGACCCGAGCCAGGCGCCCGAGGCGCTCGCTCGGCTCTACACGGGATCGCAAGAACCGGCCGCCGACGAGAGCCCGGTCGTCGCCGAGAGCGCGTCGCGGTCGTTCTGGGGGCCGGCGCTGGCCCTGGCGGCGATCATGCCGCTGAGCTCCTCCGTGCACGAGCTCGGCCACTTCCTCGCCGCGCGCGCGTCGGGACGGAGCGCCGAGATCAAGGTCGAGAAGGTGCTGATCGCGGATCACGACTCGCTGAGCTTTCCGAAGCAGCTCCTGATCAGCGTGGCCGGGCCGGCGTTCAACTTTCTTTTCTCGGCGGCGGCGGCGACGGCGCTTCTCCTCTCGCCCGGCGCGCCCGCGCCGCTCAAAGTCGCGCTCTGGTCCTACGCCGTCGTCAACGCCTTCTTCGGCGTCACGAACCTGCTGCCGTTCAAGGCCCGCGGCTTCGTCGGCGAATCGGGCGTCAGCGACGGCTCGCACGCGCGCGACGAATGGCGCGCGTGGAGCAAGGCGCGCGCGGCCAAGGAAGGCCTGGGCTGGAAGGCGCTCGCCGCGCTCGACCTGCGCGCCGCGCTCGCCGAGGCCGACGCCGCGCTGAAAGGCCTGGAGGCGTCCGCCGAGGACGCGGACGCCGTTCGCCGCCTCACGCGGGAGACGCTCGCGCTGGTGCCGCGCTACGCGGCCTTCTCCGCGGAGGAGCTGCGCGGCGAGACGGCGAAGCTCAAGAGCCGCCGGCGCGCGGGCGAAAGCCCGGAGGCGCTCCTGCCCGAGGCCTTCGCGCTGGCCGCCGAGGCAATGGCCCGCACGCTCGGCAAGCGGCCGTATCCGGAGCAGATCGCCGCCGCCGTCGCCCTTCACCTCTGCCGCGCCGTGGAGCAGAAAACCGGCGAAGGCAAGACGCTCTCGATCGGCCTGGCCGCTTATCTGGGCGCGCTCGACGGGCCCGTGGACGTGTACACCTTCAACCCCTACCTGGCGGTGCGCGACGCCGACGAGATCGGCCGCCCGCTGGGCCTGCTCGGCCTGACGGTCGGCGCGCTCGAGGGACGCAACGAGGCGTATGTGTTCTCGGGCGACACCCGCCGCAGCCGCCACGAGTCCGAGCGAACGCTCGCCCGCGTCTCCCGCGCCGAGCTGTACCGGAAAGCCGACGTCGTCTACGGCCACACGAACGGCTTCATCTTCGACCACCTCTTCGATCAGGACGCCGCCTCGCGGCTCAAGCAGACGCGGCGGGGGCGGCCCCGGGGCTTCGCCATCGTCGACGAGGTCGACGCGGCGATGATGGAGGAGGCCGACAGCGATTTCCGCATCGTCTCGCGACGTCCGGAGGCCGAGATGGACTACGCCTTCGTCTACGCGCTCACCGGCCAGTGGAAGCTCGGCGAGGATTTCACCGTGGACGAGAAGCGCGGAGAGGCCGCCTTGCTGCCGAAGGCCGAGAAGTTCCTGGAGGCGCTGCGCGCCGCCGATCCTCGCTTCGCGCGCTGGAAGAATCTTCCCCTGTACGCGCGCAACGCCCTCAAGGCGCGGCACCTGCTCGCGCTCGACCGCGACTACGCCGTCGTGATGAAGCGCGCCGTGATCCTGGATCCCCACACCGGCCGCCTCATGCATGGGCGCTCCTGGGAGGACGGCCTGCACCGCTTCGTCGAGGTCAAGGAAGGCCTCGAGCCGGAGGACGACTACCGGCTCTCCTCGCACATCAGCCTGGACGCCTACTTCCGGCTTTACGGCAAGCTGTCGGGCATCTCCGGGACGCTCGACGGAACGACGGCGGAATTCGAGAAGGCCTACCGCCTGCCGGCCGTGGCCATTCCTCCG
>JAHFCD010000397.1 GCA_023249695.1 Elusimicrobiota bacterium | reverse complement strand
GCGTAGGAGTACTCGGGGTCGAGCGCGATCGCGCGGTCGTACGCCTTTCCCGCGCGCTTCAGGTCGCCCTGCCGCGCCATGGCCGAGCCGATCAAGGCGAAGGCCAAGGTGAAATTCTTGTTCGAGCGGAGCGCCGCCGTCAAGTCCGTCACGGCCTTGGCGTCCTCGCCCTTGTCGTAATACGCGCGGCCCCGCGAGTACAGCCACAGCGCGGTTTTCGGCGAGTATTTGAGGGCGTCGTCGATGTCGGCGATCGCCTTGGGCATGTCTCCCTTCTCGCGCCAGACCCGCGAACGGGCGTACAGGGCTCCGGCGGTTTTTTTGTCGACCTTCAGCGCGGAGTTGAGGCTCTCGAGCGCCTTATCCACGCGTCCGAGCAGCAGCTGCGCGCCGCCCTGGGACACGAGCGAGTCGACCGGCAGCGAGCCGGTGCCCGAGAACCGCTCGAGCGCTTTCTGCGCGTCGGCTTTCTGCCGCGTCAGGTCCCCCGCCGCGTGCCACAGGCGAGCCCGCAGCTCGTAGGCTTCCCCGCTGCGCGAGTCCGCGTCGAGCGCCGCGTTGACGGAGCGCATCGCCTCCTTGAATTCTCCGCGACGGTAGGAGGTTTCGGATTCGCTCAGCAAGCGGCGCGCCACGCCTTTGTCCGCGGCTCTCGAAGGAGGCGCGAGCAAGGCGAGGGCCGCGGCGGCCGTCGCGAGCGAGCGGGATAGCTTCAACATGAGGAGAATACCGGGAAGTTGTTACAAATTCAAGGCTGACGGCGGCTCAAAGGTAGAAGTCGCGCACCCAGCGGTGCTTGGCGATCGCGGCGAGCTCGGCGGCGTCGAAGTAGTTCCCGTCGCAGGCGCGCGCGTTGAAGGTCACGTGGGAGACGCGGCGCATGCCGGGGATCACGGTCGACACCGAGTCGAAGCTCAGGCAGTACTTCAGCGCGGCGGCCGCGAGCGTCTCGGCCTTGGGGCCGATCACGACGCGCGCGAGCTGATCGGCGCGGCGGCAGGTGTCCGTCAGGCGCTCGCCCCCGAAATAATGCGAGCGGAAATCCTCGGGGGCGAACCGTGTGTCCGGCGTCAGCGTGCCGGTCAGGCTTCCTTCATCGAACGGGCAGCGCACGATCACGCCGACCCCCCGCTCGCGGCACAGCGGCAGCAAGGCGTCGGCCGCGCGCTGGTCGAACATGTTGAAGAGGACCTGCACGACTCCGACCAGGCCGGTCTTCACGAGCTCGACGGCGGACTCGGGATCGTCGTTGTTGATCGAGACGCCCCAGTTGCGGACCTTCCCCTCGGCCTTGAGCCGGGCCATCTCCTCGGCCAGCGCGGGCCACATCGGATCCTTGAGCCACGAATCGTGCCAGACGTGGAATTGGTAGAGGTCGACGCTGTCGGAGCCGAGGTTGCGCAGGGATCTCTCCACGCTGAGCCGCACCCAGTCGGGAGGAAACACGAGCGCCAGCTTCGCGCGCGGATGGCCGGGCCACTCCATGTTCTTTGGCGGGACCTTCGTCGAGACGACGGCCCGGCGTCCGGCTTCCTTGAAGAGGCGCGCGATCAGCCGCTCGGAGTGACCGTGCCCGTAGGCGTAGGCCGTATCGAAGTAGTTGAGGCCGGATTCGAAGGCGGCATGCAGGGCGCTCATGGACTCGTGGTCGTCCGTCGGACCCCACATGGTCTTGCCGATGCCCCAGCCCCCGAAGCCGATCTCGGAGATCGACAAGCCGGTTTTCCCCAGCGGCCGGTGCGGCAGCTTCAGCGACGCTTCGCTCGCCTTCATCGCGGTTAATCTAGCAAATCCGGTGTCGGGCCTATTGGGAGACTTTGACCTGGAGGCCGATCGAGCCGATGACGTCGGCGACCGCTTCGCAGCGCTCGAGGGCGCCTTGGTAGACCACGGCGGAGCCTTTGGAGTGGATCTCCCAGGAGTAGGCGCGGGCCTGGGCGAGGGAGCAGCGCACGGCTTTTAAAAGAATGCTTTCGACGGAGTCGAAGCTGTGGCAGTCGCAGTTGAAGAGGATGACGGTCCAGCCGGAGCCGCGTTCGCTGTCGGCCGGCTCCTCGATTTTCTTGACTTCCGCGGAGCCCTTTCGCGTCGCGACGGGCATCTCAGCGACGGACGGCGAGAGCCATTCCTTCGCCGGTCGGGATCATGGCGCAGGATGAAAACAGCGTCTCGTCGGCCAGCATCGACAGCGCGGCGCGCATCGGCGCGACCTTCGGCTTGTCGTCGTGGCCGGCCGGAAGGTCGTCGCGATGGAGGTTCCCGAACAAGTAGGCGTTGTCGCAGATCACGAAGCCCCCGGAGCGCACGTTGGCGACGGCCCAGCGCGCGTAGTCGGCGTAGCCGGTCTTGTCGGCGTCGATGAAGACGAGATCGAAGGGCCCGTGCTTCTCGAGGGTCGGAAGGACGGCCGTGCCGGCGCCGATGTGAACGGTCACCTTGGCGGTCAAGCCGGCGAGCGCGACGTTTTCCTCGGCGACCTTCGCGTGCTTCGGGTCGTACTCGATCGTGTGCAGCATGCCCCCCGTCGGGAGAGCGCTCGCCAGCCAGCACGCCGAATAGCCGGCGAGCGTGCCGACCTCGACGATCTTTTTCGCGCCGCAGGCGGACGCGAGGAAATGAAGCAGGCGTCCCTCGTCGGGACCGACGCTGATCGGCGGCAGGCCCTTGGCCTCGGTGGTCTCGCGGATCTCGCGAAGGACGGCGGCCTCGCGCGCGATCGTCCGGGTCACGAAGTCGAGGAGGGGCGCGGTGCGGTAGCCGGATGATTCCAGGGATTGATGGGCCATGATTAGAGCCTCAGCCATTGCAGGATTTTCCATTTTTCGATCGCCTCGACCTCGTCGCCGTCGCGGCGCAGGCGGAAGCGGCGGCGCAGCAGCCGCGCGTCCCGCTTGAGAGCGGTGCGTTCGGGCTCGAGCAGCCCCACTCGTTCCTGCTTGGCGAGATAATCAGCGAACGCCAGGGCGTCGGCCACGACGCCGGCGTCGCCGCGCGGGCGGCAGCGCTGGGCGTGGGCCAGGAATAAAGTCCGGTAGCGCGTTCCCAGGAGGCGCACGGTCTGGGGCAGATAACGCGCGGTCTTCCAGAGGCGTTCGACCGATTCGGCGGTGGACGGGGCTTCCATCGCGGCCAGTTTAGCATTTAGCCCGGCGGTTTAAAACGGGCTGTTTTGACCTTGGGTCCAACGGACGCCGGCGCG
>JAHFCD010000012.1 GCA_023249695.1 Elusimicrobiota bacterium | reverse complement strand
CTCCACCGACCACAAGGTCATGGAAGAGGCCCTCAAGCGCGCCCCCGGCAAGTGCATCCTCAACTCGATCAACCTCGAGGACGGCGAGGAGCGCTTCGAGGCCGTCATCCCCCTCGTCCACCAATTCGGCGCCGCCCTCGTCGTCGGCACGATCGACGAGGACAAGGTCATGGGCATGGGACTGACCCGTGAAAGAAAATTGGCGATCGCGAAACGCTCGTTTGATCTGCTCACAGCCAAATACGGGATCGCGCCCGAGGACATCATCTTCGATCCGCTCGTCTTCCCGGCCGGCACGGGCGACAAGAACTACTGGGGCTCCGCCGTCGAGACGATCGAAGGCATCCGGCTGATCAAGGCCGCCATGCCGCGCTGCAAGACGGTTTTGGGAATCTCCAACGTCTCGTTCGGCCTGCCCTTGGCCGGCCGCGAGGTCCTCAACTCGGTTTATCTTCACCATTGCGTCGAGGCCGGCCTCGACATGGCCATCGTGAACGCCGAGAAGCTCGCGCGCTACTCCCAGATCCCGGAAGCCGAGATCAAGCTGTGCTGGGACCTCCTCGCCTGGACCGGCCCCGGCGATCCCAAGCACCCCGCCGGCTTCGACGCCGTCGCCTCCTTCTCCGAGCACTTCCGCCTCGTCAAAACCGTCGAGAAGTCGCCGTCGGAGCGGCTCAAGCTCCCGATCAAGGAGCGCGTCGCCAAGAACGTCGTCGAAGGCTCCCAGGAAGGCCTCAAGGCCGACCTCGACGAGTTCCTCAAGACGCTCAAGCCGCTCGAGATCATCAACGGGCCCCTCATGGCGGGCATGGACGAGGTCGGCCGCCTGTTCGGCGCCAACACGATGATCGTCGCCGAGGTCCTGCAGTCGGCCGAGGTGATGAAAGCGGCCGTCGGCCACCTCGAGCCGCACATGACGGTCGCGGATTCCGCCACGCGCGCCACGATCATCCTCGCCACGGTGAAGGGCGACGTGCACGACATCGGCAAGAACCTCGTGCACATCATCCTCAAGAACAACGGCTACAAGGTCGTCGACCTCGGCATCAAGGTGGCCCCCGAGCAGCTGCTGGAGGCCATCCGCACGCACAAGCCCGACGCGATCGGCCTGTCGGGCCTCCTCGTGAAATCCGCGCAGATGATGGTCGTCACCGCCGACGACCTCACCGCCGCCGGCATACGCCTGCCGATCCTCGTCGGCGGAGCCGCCCTCTCGCCGCGCTTCACGGCCAAGCGCATCGCGATGTCGTACGACGGCCCCGTCTTCTACGCGAAGGACGCGATGACCGGACTTTCCCTCGCCAACGACTACTTCGGCGAGAAGAAGGAGGCGCTCCTCGCCAAGAACAAGGAAATTCAGGAGTACCTGCGCGCCGAGACGATCGCGCCCGTCGCCGTCGAGACCGAAGGTCCGGCCGCGCCCCGCGTCGAGATCCTCCACGAGACGCCGCCGGTCCCGCCCGACCTCAAGCTCCACGCGCTCTCCGACTTCCCCGTCGACGAGATCTTCCAGTACATCAACCCGATCATGCTATACGGCAAGCATCTCGGCCTGCGCGGCAATCTGGAGCAGCACCTCAAGGACAAGAACCCGAAGGCCGTCGAGCTCCACAGGCGCGTGCAGACGCTCCAGGACGAAATCCTCGCCAAAGGCCTCATCAAGCCCAAGGCCGTCTTCAAGTTCTTCGCCGTCGAGCCGACGGGCGACCGCATGAACCTCTTCGAGTCCCCCTCGGCCGCGTCGCCGCTGGCCGGCTTCGACTTCCCGCGCCAGCCCGCCGGCGACCGCCTGTGCCTGACCGACTTCGTCAAGCCCGCCAACGGCACGGGCCGGGACTACGCGGC
The DNA here is from genome assembly GCA_023249695.1 of Elusimicrobiota bacterium. Classification (GTDB taxonomy): domain Bacteria; phylum Elusimicrobiota; class Elusimicrobia; order UBA1565; family UBA9628; genus GWA2-66-18. The sequence continues at coordinate 10,464 of JAHFCD010000012.1, read as the reverse complement.
GATGTTCGTCGTGACCTGCGGCGCCGGCATACGCGAGCTGTCCGACAAGTACCGCGACGAGGGCGAGTACCTCAAGTCGCACGCGCTCCAGTCCATCGCGATCGAGGCCGCCGAGGGCTTCGCCGAGCTCCTGCACGACCGCATACGAAGGATGTGGGGCATCGGCGACCCGGCGGGCCAGAGCATCCGCGAGAAATTCCAGGGCAAGTACCGCGGCATCCGCGTCAGCTTCGGCTATCCCGCCTGCCCGAACCTCGAGGACCAGACGATCCTCTTCAAGCTCCTCGACCCCGAGAAGAACTGCGGCGTCACCTTGACCGAGGGCTTCATGATGGAGCCCGAGGCCACCGTCTCGGCCCTCGTCTTCCACCACCCGAAGGCCCGCTACTTCTCCGTCGGTCAGAACGAAGCCGCCGCCGCGCCATGATCGCGGCGCTGCTGCTGGCGCTCAGCGTCCCCGCCTCCGCCCAGACGCCGCAAGCCGTCGTCTCCCGGGTCATGGCGCGCGCCGAGAAGCTCGTCGCGGCCCAGAAGGGCAAGGACGCGCGCGAGATCGGCGACCTCGACAAGCGGGCCGAGGGCCTCGCCAAAGAACTGAAGCCGCTCGGCTGGAAGGCGATCCCCGCGCTGGCCGCCGCGGCTCAAGACCTCAAGCGCCCGGCGAAGGTGCGCCTGTTCGCGACCTCATACCTGGCCCTGACCGCGGACCCGCTCGCGCTGGCCCCGCTCGAGGACATCCTCCTCGACCCGGAGCAGCCCGACTACGTGCGCTCGCTCGCGGCGCAAAGCGTCACCGGCCTCGGCGCGTCCGACGCGGCGGTGCGAACCGTCCTGTGCGCGGCGATCAAGAAGGAGGAGCTGCCGCGCGAGGTCCTCGCCGCGGCCATCATCCCGCTCCAGCGCCTCGGCTGCCCGGAGCCGGCCGCGCTCGAGCGCGTCTCGCGCTCGTTCGGTCCGCGTCCGGGCGGGAAGGACCTGCCCCTCGTGAGCGCCGCGCTCGCGACCCTCGGCAAGTCGCTCGGCCCCGCCTCCGGCAAGGCGCTGCTGTCGCTCGTCTCTTATTTTCCCGCGCGCGAAGACGCCCGCGCCGCCGCGATCAAGGCCCTCGACGCCCGCCGCGCCGACATCTCGAACTGGCTCAAGCCCGAGTCTCTTCCCGTCGTCCTCGAGGCCCTGCGCTCCGAAAGCGCGCGCCGGGACACGGAGATCCTCCTCGTCCGCATGGCCGCCGCCCTCGGCGACGAGGCGATCCCGGCGCTCGCGCGCCTGACCAAGCATCCCGACGCGGAAGTCCTGGCGGAGGCGGCCGAGGCGCTCGCCGCGGCCAAGCACGCGGAGTCGCTCCCCGCGCTCGAGTCCGTGATCGCCGGCGCGATGAGCGACCCGCGCTTCTCCCCCCAGGAAGGCCGCCCCGATCCCGCCGTCTCGCTCGCCCGCGTCGAGAAGGCCGTCGCCGCGCTGCGCCGCGCGCGCTGAGGCTTCCGGCCCCGGGACGGCGCTTTGCTATACTACCCCTCATGAGCGACTTCTTCCCTCTCGTCAAAGGCGCGGTGCGCGAATACGCGACCGAAAATTCCCGCGGAGCCGGAACGTATAAGGTCGAGGTGCTCGACGTCTCGACCAAGGACGACGCGACGACGGCCGAGTGCCGCCGGACCCTGAACCTGCCGGGCGCGCCCGAGGCGGTCTCCGAATTCACCGTGACGAAGGACGCCGTCGGCGTCCACGTCGGGGAAGATTTTGAGTTCAAGAATCCGGTCAAGGCCGGCACGGAATGCGCCAGCTCGCCGCGGCGCACCTACATCGAGACGCTCGACGCCGCCGTCGAGACGCCGGGCGGGAAATTCAAGGGCTGCATGCGCGTCGCCTACCTGATCGCGGAGGGCGACGGCGGCTCGGGCGAGCGCTTTTACGCCCCCGGCGTGGGCCTCGTGAAGGTCGTCGAGAACGACGAAGGCGAGCCCTTCACCTATCAGCTCGTCAAACGCGTCGGCTGATCGTTTCCGGCCGGCGCCCGTCACGCGCCGTGCGTTGACAAGGGGGCCGGGCGCCGTTATACTGCGGCTATGAGCCGAATCGCGGTCTACCCCGGCAGCTTCGACCCCCTCACGAAGGGCCATCTCGACATCATCCAGCGCGCCTCCAAGCTTTTCGAGCACGTGATCGTGGCCGTGTCGAACAACGCCTCGAAGAAGAACGTCTTCTCGGTGTCCGAGCGCATCGAGATGGTCGAGGAGTCCATCCGCGGCCTGCCGAACGTGGACTGCGACACGATCGGCGGCCTGCTCGTCGATTACCTGAAGAAGAAGAAGGCGCGCGTGCTGATCCGCGGCCTGCGCGTCGTCTCCGACATGGACTACGAGTTCCAGCTCGCGTCCTTCAACCGGCGCCTCAGCAAGGACGTGGAGACGGTCTTCCTGATGCCCGACGACCAGTACACCTATCTCTCCGCCTCGATGGTGCGCGAGGTCGCGCGCCTGGGCGCCGGCACCGAGCAGTTCGTCCCGTCCTTCGTCGCGCGCCGGCTCAAGCTGAAATTTGGCGTTCCCAAGGTCAAGTAGCCTTCTTTTTTCGGCCGCGGCGCTGCTGCTGAGCGTCGCGTGCCAGCGCGCGCCCGCGCCGGTCCCGGACGAGACGCCGGAGCTCGCCCCGCCCGCGCCCTCCTCGTCCTTGATCGCGACCCCTCTCGACCACGTCTCGACCGGCTACACCAACGAGATGCAGGCCGAAAACTTCACCCGGGAAACCGGCGAGCTGGGCATTCAGCAGCTCAGCAAGCACATCGAGGAAGGCGAGCCCGCGCAGGAGAACCGCGGCGCTCCGCCGCCGATGACCGAGGCCGAGAAGAAGGAGCGCCTGGAGCAGCTCAAGGAGATGCGCCAGGAATTCACCCGCATGCGCCGCGGCATCGACGGCGCGCGCGACAAGAGCGTGGCCTTGCCGGGCTCGACGGCGGCCATCATCCCCGGGCGGGAGTCCGGGGTCCTCCTCGGCGCCGTGCTGGACAGCCCCGGCGTCTGGAGCGGGGCATACGGCGGAGCCGTCGAGACCGGCGAGCGCGTCGTCTCCGACGCCGCGGTGTGGGCCGAGCTGTGGGGCCGCCTGTCCCGCGAGACCCCTCCCGAGATCGACTTCACGAAGACCCGGATCGCGGCGGTGTTCCCGGGCCCCCGCCCGACGTCGGGATTTCGCGCGCGCCTGATCGGCATCGCCGTGGAGAAGGAGCGCTACCTGCTGCGCTGGTTCGAGGAAGGGCCCGGCGCCGGGGAAGCCGTCACCGACGGGGCCACCGCGCCGTTCCTGCTCGTCTCGGTTCCCGCCGACGAGCGCGCCATCCGCTGGGACAAGGCCCGCCGCAAACCCGACGGGGCCGAAGGGCCTAAAAGAAAGTAGGCCTTTAGTCCTTTTTCCGCTTGACTCGGTTTCCGGGCCGCGCTTATAATTGGGGCAGTCCCGCACGGAGCCCCCATGAAAACCCTCGCCGCCGCCCTCGTGCTTTTCGCCGGAAGCGCCCTCGCCCTTCCCGACCCGCGCTTCGACGGCAAGGCCGAGAAGCCGGCCCCCGTCGCGGGCGCCAAAGCCTCCGCCGCCGCCATCAGCGAGGCGGACTCCCGGGTGTGGGTCGAGATCGAGGCCCCGGGCAGGACCGAGCGCCAGGCCGCGGTCGACGCCGGCATCAGCGTCGAGGAGATCAAGCCCGGCGTCGCCGCCGGCTTCGCGACGCCGAAGGCCCTCGCCCGCGCCAAGGCCGCCGGCCTCAAGGTCCGCGCGACGGTCTCGCTGCGCCAGCGCTTCGGCGCCCTCGACTTCCCCGAGAAGGACGCGCTCTACCACAACTATAAGGAACTCGAGGCGGACATGCGCTCGCTCGCCGCGCGCGCGCCGGACCTCGTCTCGATGATCTCGATCGGGAAATCCACCCTCGGCCGGGACCTGTGGGCCGTGCGCCTGACGCGGGGAGCCAAGGGGACCCAGCCGAGCAAGAAGCCCGGCATCGTTTTCCTCGGCACGCACCACGCGCGCGAGCATCTCTCGACCGAGGTCCCCCTCCTGCTCGCCAAGCACCTCGTCGACAACAGCGCCGACCCCGAGATCGCGCGCCTGCTCGAGACGCGCGACGTGTACTTCATCCCGATGGTCAACCCCGACGGCGTCGAGTACGACATCGAGGGCGGCAAGTACCACATGCACCGCAAGAACATGGCCAAGAACGGCGACGGCTCGACCGGCGTCGACCTCAACCGCAACTACGCCTGGGGCTGGGGCGGCGGCGGGGCCTCGCCGGATCCGGGCGACGACACCTACCGCGGGCCCTCGGCGTTCTCCGAGCCCGAGAGCAAGGCCGTGAAGGCTTTCGTCGAGGCCCGCCCCAACCTCAAGGTCCTGCTGTCCTACCACACCTTCTCCGAGCTGATCCTCTACCCGTGGGGCGGCTCCAACGACCAGATTCCCGACGCGAAGCCGCGCGCGGCCTTCCAGGCGATGGCCGGCGAGATGGCCAAGATGACCGGCTACACGCCCGAGCAGTCGAGCGACCTCTACATCGCCACCGGCGACACCTGCGACTGGGCGTGGGGCGCGAAGGGCATCTACGCGTTCACCTTCGAGCTGACGCCGAAGTCCATGTGGGACGGCGGCTTCTACCCGGGCGCGGGCGTCGTCGCGCGCGTCCTCCAGGCCAACATACGCCCGGCGCTCTACCTGATCGATCTCGCCGACGACCCGCTGCGCTCCGTCAACGGCGGCGGCGCCTTCGCGGCCTCGGCCGCGGCGAAGTCCTCGGGCGAGGCGCTGAAATGAAGGCGCTCTCCGCGCTTCTCGCGGCGGCGCTCCTCTGCGGGCCGGCGGGCGCGCGGTCGCTCGAGGCCCTGCGCTTCTCGGCCGACGCCGCGCTGACGCTGGCCCTGCCCCAGGCCGTTCATCCCGGCCTCCTGCAGGCACAAGAGCCCGTCATCCAGAAGCCCCTGAACCCCCTGCCGATGCAGCCGTGGGCCGCGCCCGGCCCGGTCGTCGGCAGCGTCGTCTTGGCGGCGCTGATGTCGGCCAACCGGCGCATCACGGCGAGGCAGTTCGGCGCGCGGACCCTCGACCTCGGCATCGCCTCCGACGCCTCCTTCGCGAATAAATACTTCACCTTCTCGGACCCGAAGACGACCGCTCTGGCGCCGCTGGGCGACATGAACCGCCTGCGCGGAGCCGGCATCGACGCGCGCGTCGACGCGAGAACGGTCTACAACTTCAAGGTCATCGTCAACATCTTCAGCCCCGTGCGCGGCAGCACCCTGAAGATGACCCCCGTCCAGGGCACCGCCGGCCCGGCGCACGAGATGAAGACCGGCGCGCTGCTCGACGCGATCAAGGCCAAGTCCTTCGTCTTCAAGGCCAAGGGCCAGGAGCTGCTGCTGTCCTACGACGCCGACGTCCTGCCCGACGGCTCCGGCTTCGCCGCCACGCGCAGCTTCCTGTTCACCAAGGAAGACGGCCTCTCCTCGAAGGCCTGGCCGCTGGCGGAGGCCAAGCTTCCTCTCGACGCGAGCGCGACCGTGGATCTCGGCGGCCTCAAGCTCAGCCTGACCCGCACCTCCTCCGGCGCACTCATCATCCGCGAGTAGGAGAGGGCGGCTTACCGGCAAGCCCGGCACCAAGCTCCTTTTTGTATCATTCAACTATGAAAAACGCCTTCTTGCTGCTCGTTTTGTCGTCGGCCGCGTCCGCGGCGTCCGCGCCGTTCCTCCCCGCCTCGACCTTGCGCTACGAGCCGACGGCGCAGGAGCTGATGGCGGACTGCCGCTCGGCCAAGAAGCGCGCCGAGGCCGCGCTCGAGGCCGTCGCGCGCATGCCCGCGGGAAGCCGTACGTTCGACAACACGCCCTGGGCGCTCGACCAGATCGGCTCCGACCTCTCGGACAACACCGCGTCCGACACCTTCCTCAAGTACGTCTCGGTCTCCTCCTCCGTGCGCGACGCCGGCAACGACTGCGAGACCTTGCTCGGGCAGTTCTCCGTCGACGTCTACTCGCGCGAGGACCTGTACCGCGCGCTCAAGGAGTACGCGGCCAAGGGCGAGGCGCTCAACGGCGAGTCGAAGCGCCTCGTCGAGAAGGAGCTGCTCGACTTCAAGCGCTCCGGCCTCGAGCTGCCCAAGGACAAGCGCGACGAGGTCGTCGCGCTGCGCAAGAAGCTCGTCGAGCTCGAGGCGACCTTCGGCAAGAACATCAACGAGTACAAGGATTTCGCGCTGTTCGACAAGTCCGAGCTCGACGGCCTGCCCGAGGACTTCGTCGCGCGCCTGGAGAAGGTCGACGGCAAGTACAAGGTCGGCCTCGATTACCCGGACTACTTCCCGTTCATGGAGAACTCCTCCAACCCCGCCGCGCGCCGCGTCATGGAGGCCAAGTTCAACGACCGGGCCTCGCTGCAGAACCTGCCGGTACTCAAGGAGGTCCTGGCCCTGCGCCTGAAGGCCGCCAATCTCCTCGGCTACCCGACGCACGCGCACTTCATCCTCGAGGATCGCATGGCGAAGGACCCGAAGACCGTGGCCGGCTTCGTCGCCCGCCTGCGCAAGAAGCTCAAGGTGCTCGGCGCCGACGAGCTCCTGACGCTGAAGTCTCTCAAGTACGTCTTCGAAGGGCGGGCCTCCGACGGCCGCTTCAATGCGTGGGACTGGCGCTTCTACGACAACCAGCTCAAGAAGGCCAAGTACGCCGTGGACGCCCAAAAGATCAAGGAGTACTTCCCCGCCGACTACGTGACCGAGCAGATGCTCGGCGTCTATCAGAAGCTGCTCGGCCTCAAGTTCCGCCGCATCGAGGACGCCGCGACGTGGCATCCCGATGTGAAACTCTTCGAGATCACCGACGCCGCGGGCGGCGACCCGATCGCGTACTTCTACCTCGACCTGTTCCCGCGCGAGGGCAAGTACAAGCACGCCGCCGCGTTCTCGATGATCACCGGCCGAGCGCTGACCGACGGCCGCTACCAGAAGCCGGTGTCCTCGATGGTCGCGAACTTCAATAAATCGACCAAGGACCGCCCGTCATTGCTCACGCACGACGAGGTCGAGACGTTCTTCCACGAGTTCGGCCACATCATGCACCAGACCCTGACCAAGGCGAAATACGGCCGCTTCGCCGGCTCGGCGACCGCGCGCGACTTCGTCGAGGCCCCGTCGCAGATGCTCGAGAACTGGGTCTGGGACGGCGAGGTCCTGCAGTCGCTGTCGGGCCACTACCTCGACCACTCGAAGAAGCTGCCCAACGAGCTGCTGGGCAAGATGCTCGCGGCCAAGAACGTCAACTCCGGCCTCGTGAACCTGCGCCAGCTCCTGTTCGGGTCGGTGGACCAACTCTACCACGGCGCGCCCCCCGCCGACACCACCGCGGCGTACGCGCGGCTGGCCTCCGACATCGCGATGATCCCGACGTCCGCCGGCACCCACCCCGAGGCGAGCTTCGGCCACCTGATGGGCTACGACGCGGGCTACTACGGCTACCTGTGGTCCAAGGTCTACGCCGAGGACATGTTCTCCCGCTTCAAAGCCGAGGGCGTCCTCAGCCCGGTCCTCGGACGGCGCTACCGCACCGAGATCCTCGAGCGCGGCTCCTCGCGCGACGAGATGGACTCGCTGAAGGCCTTCCTCGGCCGCGAGCCCAACGAGGACGCGTTCCTCGAGAGCATCGGCCTCAAGCCCGGCAAGAGCTGACGGCCCCTCGCCGGCCCGGGTCCGTCAGGGTTTTCCGTCCGCGTAGATCGTGCGCGTTTTCGGATCGCGCTCGATCACGCCGCGCGACTTCAGAGCCCACGCGGCCGCGAGGCCCGCGCCGAGCGAGATCCACTGCGACGGCGACAGCGCCGACGACAGCAGGACGCCCCGGTCGTCGCCGCGCAGGAACTCGAGCAGGAATCTCAGGATCGAGTAGTACAGCATGTAGCCGAGGAACGCCGTGCCGTAGCGGTACTTCCCCGCGCGGATGCGCGGCAGCACCCAGCCGATGAGCAGCACTGCGGCCACGGCCTCGCCGAAGGCCTCGTAGAGCTGGGTCGGATGGAGGAGCACGCCGAGCAGCTGCGGCGGGACGCTCGAGCCGGACTCCAGGACGGCGTAGCCCCAGGGGAGGCCCGTCGGGCGGCCGTGGCAGCAGCCCTCGGCCCAGCAGCCGATGCGGCCGAACACGTGGCCCAGCGCGAGCGCCGTCCCGAAGTAGTCGGCGACCGGAAGATAGGCGCGCGGGCGGTGGGTCTTGTTGTACCAGACCTGATAAAAGGCCCCCGCGAGGCAGGCGAGCAGGAAGCCCGACCAGAACACCCAGCCCGTGTTCCACTCGCGCAGCATCAGGCCGGGATTCCCGGAGAACGCGCGCCATTCGACGAGAAAAAAGCCGAGCTTACCCCCCGACAGGGCCGCGACGAGCAAGGTTCCCACCAAGGAATAAAACAGCGCCGGCGTCCCCTGCATGTTCCGGACCTGGGTCCGCAGCCAGGCGATGCCGCTCAGGTAGCCCAGCGCGGTGAGGACGGCGTACGTGGAAAACGTGGTGCCGTCGGCGCAGCGCCACAGGACCGGATGCATCTCAGGGCTTCTCGCAGAGGATCTGCTTGAGCACCGAGTTCGGGCCGTCCACCATCGACGCGTAGGTCAGGTACAGGTGCCAGGCCCGCTCGATCGTGGGCGTGATCATGTGCCGCGTCTGGGGCAGATTATCGACGTACAGCTTGTACCAGTGCCGCAGGGTCTTCGCGTAATGGCCGTAGCGGAAGTTGATGTGCTTCACCCGGAAGCCGAGCTTCTCGATGATCTTCAGGTGCACGTGGATCGGGAACTGGAAATGGTCGGGGAAGACGTACTTTTGCGAGAACGTGCCCGAGATCGTCGTGTAGTTGGTCAGCCCCGCGTCGTTGGCGGGCGGGATGATCGCGTGGAACCAGGCCTTGCCGCCGCTCTTGAGGAGGCCGTAGCAATGCCGGTAGTAGCGTTCGATCTCGGAGCGGTCGAGGTGGCTGATCATGCCGCAGGTGTGGAGCTTGTCGAAGCTGCCGTCGGCCGGAACCTCGAGATAATGGAGCAGCTTCAAGTTCTTCGAGAAGCCGTCGTCGACCTGGTTCTGCGACAGCGTGATGCCCAGCGTGTTCTTGCAGCCGTACTTCGTCTCGGCCAGGTGCGGCGCGAAGCCGTAGCCCGTGCCGATGTCGATGAACTTGTCGCCGGGCTGGACCTGCAGAGCGGTCAGCGCCTGGTCGAACTTGTCGTACTGGGCGTCGTCGAGCGTCTGATCGTCGAGGCCCCCGATCTTGAGCGGATCCTTCCACATCGCGCAGGAGTACGCCTTCGTCCGTTTGTCCAGATACGAGAGAATGAACTCGTTGGGCAGGTCGTAGTGCGAGCTCACCGCCCGCAGCTTGCGCCGGATGTTCGAGGGGAAAAGCGCGGTCGTCACGTAGCGCAGCTGGTGCTTGAGCTTGATGCGCCACAGCTGGTCCTGGCGCACGAAGTTGCGCGCGCCGACGAAGGCGTACATGTCGCCGTTGAGGTCGGCGTCGCCCATCGCGTAATGATCGAGGAACTCGGACAGATCCTGCCGCGCGAGCGCCGCGACCGCGGCCTCGGTCTTGCACGCCATCTCCACCTTCTCGGGCCCGGAGCCCACGGTCCGGCTGGCTCCTTTATAAGAGATGCGGATCGTATACGGCATGGTCGGGAACATCCAGTTCATCGCGTCGCCGGCTTGATCGAGTTTGGACATGAAGCTCCTGGACCCTAAGCTTAACGGCGCCGCGCCAAGCCGTCAAGGTGTCGGGGCTCCGTTCGGCGCTATCACATGCGTCATCCGCAGCGTTTCCAACGTTGGAAACGCCAACTCCAAGTCGTCATACCCGCATGTCGGCGGAGGTCGCCCCGTACAAGCTCGCCAGGTAGGCCGGCGGGATGATCCGCAGGGAGCCGGCGCGCGGTCGCCGGGCCCGGAGGATCATCCCGCCGGACGCGACGACTCGAGCTCGCATGAGGCGCGACCGGCAGCCCCCATGAACCGGGAGATCCAGGGGCTTGACGGCCGGGGCTTCCGGACCCATACTCCCACTATGAACCCCCGACCCCTCCTCGCCGCGTCCCTGTTCGCCGTCTGCGTCTTCCTGCCCCTTCAGGCGCAGGATTACAACAAGAAGGACGTCAAGAAAGCGGAGAAGCTGGCCGCCGACGATAAGGACTTCAAATCCCTCCCCGAGGACGAAAAGCAGGCGGTGATCCTCTTCATCGCCGGCGAGATCCACGGCCACCGCCGCAAGGCGATCGACGCGGACATCCGCACCCTCAAGGGCACCAAGCTCGAGAATCTGAAGAAGAAGGTGTCGAAGAACGCGATCGTCGTCGCCGAGCAGGACAAGGAGCCGGTCTCCATCCCGGGCACGAGCCGGCTCGACGTCAAGCACATCGACACGCCGCCCTTCGGCCGTCTGTTCGCCGAC
>JAHFCD010000396.1 GCA_023249695.1 Elusimicrobiota bacterium | reverse complement strand
ACGACTGGTACGACGCCTATGTGGACCGCGTGCAGGCCGTCACCGCGGCCGGCGCCAAGCGCGCGGCGCAGGTGTTCATACGCCCCGACGAGCTGACGATCGTCGCCGTCGGCGACGCCTCCAAGATCTCCCGCGCCCTCGCGAAGTTCACGAAGCGTCCCATCGTCACCGTTGACCAAGACGGCAACTGACGCCCGCCGCTGCGCGCTCCCCGCCCTCGGCGCGGGGACGGCGCTGACGGCCATGCTGTTCGCCTCGCGGCTGCCCGTCACGCTCGATTTCATCCTGCCGCGCCGCGCGGGCTGGGAGCTGTTCGTCCGCGGCTTCGAGGCGCTGTCGCGTCCGGAGACCCGCCGAGCCTTCACGACGGCCGTCGTCCTCCTGCTCGCCGCCGCCTTGGCCCGCTTCGTTTTTTTGATCACGGCGGCCGTTCGCGGCCGCCGGTGGTCCTTGCGGGACGTCCTCGCGCGTGGATTCGCCGTCGCGCTTGCCCTGCTGCTGATGCGGTGGTCGTTCTCGATTTGGTTCGAGGTCGCGCAAAAAGCGTGGTTCCCGTTCGGCTCGATGAATGCCCTCGAGCCCTTGGCGAATCTGCTCGCCTGCTCGGTCCTCGTCTACCTCGCCGCGCGATCCGCGCTCGCGTGCCTGGCGCCCCGTCCGTCCGCTCGCCGCGCGCTGATCCCGTGGGCCGCCGCCAACGCGCTCGCCGCCTTCCTGGCGTTCGCCGTCTACGGAGCCTGGAGCGCGCCGACGCCGCGCGTCGACGGCCGGCGCGTGTTCGTCGTGCTGACAGAGGAGGAGGGCCGCCCGGGCCAGGCCGCCTACGATCTCCCGATCGCGGCGGAGGCGGACCTCCCGACCGGCGGCGTCCACCGGCTCGAGTCGCTGCGGGCGCGCTACGAAATTCTCGCCAAGCGGATGGACCCGGCGGGGTTGCGCCGCGCGCTGATGCTGGGCGTGAAATATGACGACGGCCTCGCGCGCTCGCTCCTTCTCGAGCACCTGATGTCCGCCCCGCCCTCTCCCGAGGCCCTCGGCGCCCTCGGCGCGCTGGCCGACGAGGCGACGCACCGTATCGGGCCGATGGGGGCGTCCCGCATCGCCCTGGCCTACGCGCATTTGGGCGACGCGGCCCAGGCCGCGGTCTGGGCCAGGCGCGGCGAGGCGGGCCCGCGCGGCATCCCCGCCGGACTCCTCGACCTGACGGGCGGCGGCGCGCTCAAGCCCGGACGGATCTCCGGAAAGATCGAGGGAGTCCGGCCGCTGACGGTCGCGCTCTATCGGAAGACGAATCCCGCAGCGCCCTATCTTCTCGACGCCGCCGGGCTCGTCGCGTCCACGGAGCCCGATTCGAAGGGCCGCTTCTCGTTCAGCGGCCTGGCGGCGGGCCGCTATTATCTCGCGTTCGCTTTCGCGCCTCAGCCGGGCGAGATGACGGTCACCGGTCATCGCGGCGATCTCTCTCTCGATTTGCGAAGGGCGTCTCTGGACCTGCCCGCGCTTCGGATTCGGGCGGCCGCGCGCTGATGCCGGCCGGCGTCTCGGTCGTCATCCCCACCTATAACGAGCGCGAGAACATCGGCCGCGTCATCGAGCAGCTGATCGCCACGCTCGGCGGGCGGGAGCTGGAGATCATCGTGGTCGACGACCGCTCCCCCGACGGCACCGGGGCCGCCGTCGAAGCCTGGGCCAAGAAGGACCCCCGGGTGAAGCTGGCGGTCAAAGACAAACGCGAGGGCATCGGAGCCGCCTTGCGCCTCGGCTACGACCTCGGGACGAAGGAGGTGCTGCTCTCCATGGACGCCGACCTTTCCTTCAAGACCGCGCAGACGCTGAGGCTGCTGGCGCTCATCGACGCCGGCTGCGACCTGGCGCTGGGCTCCCGTCATGCGCCCGGGGGGAGCTATGAGGCCCCGACGGGAAGGATCAAGACGAAGTTCTTCGTGAGCCGGCTCGGCAATTGGGTCATTCGCGCGCTGATGGGCTTCGGCCTTCACGACTATTCGGCGAATTTCCGCGCGATGCGGCGCGGCGCGTGGCATCAGATCACGACCGAGGAGAACTCCAACTCCATGCTGCTGGAGATGGTCTTCAAGGCCAAGTGCCGAGGCTTCAAGATCGCGGAAGCGCCGGTCTCCTTCGTCGACCGCGTACACGGCCAATCGAAGATCGAGCTTCATCGCGAGGCCCCGCGGTTCCTGGCGAACCTGGTGAAGTACGCGTTCCGCTATCGCGTGCTCGGCGGCGATCGGGCCTAGCGGGCGGGCTCCCGTCAAGGCTGGAGGCGGAAAGATCCGTGCTTTCTCGGACCTCTCCGCCTCCGACGGTAAAGCCTACTTCCCGCTGACCTTGTACACGATCCCGCGGTGCAGCACGGTCACCTCGGAGCCGAGCGCGAAGTAGCGCGCGATCCCGGGGTCCTTCGACAGCAGGTCGAAGTAGGCGGCGCTTCGAGCCGTCACCGGAACCGTCCGCAGCGACGCGGCCTCCGGCGACTCGGCGTCCGCGTCCACCCAGGTTCCGTCGCGGAGGTAGAAGGTCTTGCCGCCGATCGTGCGCGTCGCGACCGAGGCCAGGCCCTTGTCCTTGTTGTCCTCGCGGGCCTTCTTCTCGAGCCCGTCGAGCATCATCGCCGGCGCCGACGCCGGCGCCCGGTCGAAGCCTTCCTTCTTGCCGCTCATGCCGCGCACGGACGCGACCGACGAGCGGCCGCTCATCGCGCCGAAGACCATGGAGTCGGCCTGCGCCTCGGCCGCCGCTCCCGCCCCGCCCGAGAAGCCGCTGCGCGCCGCGTTCGCCGACAGCGCGTTGAACCGGCGGCGCCCCTCGTCCTCGGCGCGGCGCAGGTCGGTGCCTTCCTCCGTGACGAGGAACGAGGTGTACGGCGTCACGATCCCGTGCTTCTTCGCGAGCCGCACGATGGACGAGACGACCTCCGGATCCGCCGGCCGTCCGGAGAGGCGGATCAGGTCCAGCTCATGGCCGATCTTCTGCGCGGCCCAGAGGCGGGGCAGGAAGGCGTTGCGCGAGCTCTCCGCCGGGAATTCCACCGGAAACTCGAAGCGCGCGGGCTTGCCGTTGGCCTTGCCCGTCACGACCACGGTGCCTTTGCCGCCGGCGCGGAAACGGCCGTACAGGGCCAGCTCGCCGCCGTGGAACAGGTCGGGAACCGGGCGCGGATAGACTTGGTCGACCTCGACGCCCTGC
>JAHFCD010000395.1 GCA_023249695.1 Elusimicrobiota bacterium | reverse complement strand
GGACCTCGTTGAGGGCGGCAATCTCGGCCTGCTTGCGCTCCTCGCGCACGTCGTCGTCGTTCGCGGGAACCGCGATCGCGGAGAACAGCTCCGCCACCTTGGCCTTGAGCGCCTCGGTGCGCAACGGAAAATCGGCGTCGGACAGGGCCTTGACCTCGGCCTCGAAGGCGTTGCACTTGGCCAGCATCGGGGCGAAGCGCTTGAGCGTGCGCTCGCTGGGCGTGCCGAAGGCCTTCTCGAAGAGAGCTTTGATCATGGCTGGGATCGAGAGTGTAGCAATTTCGCCCGGACCTTAAGAAACGCCGGCCGGTACAGGCTGTCCCGGCGCGCCTCGGCGACGATGCGCCGCAGCTCGTCGTCGCCGGCGGGGACGGTCACGGCCAGGGCCTGGTCATACACCTTCACGGACTCCTCGGGACGTCCCTGCGCGGCATGAATGGCGCCCAAGGTCAGGTAGGACGCGAGGAACTCCGGCTTGGCCCGTATCGCCGCCCGGAGGTCCGCGATCGCGGCGTCCGGCGATCCCATCAAGTAATGGCAGAGGCCCCGGTTGCTGAGGTATTCCCCCTCGTCGGGATGCTGGGCGATGAGACGGTCCAGGATGGCCACGGCCCGGCCGTACTCGGCGAGAGCCTGATAGGCGAGCGCGATCCGATGCCGGTCGTTCGCTTCGGGGCGGAGGCCTTGGGCCCGAAGGAGGAAAGCGAGGGCGGAGCCGCGGTCTTTGAGCTGGGCCAAGACGAAGGCTTTATCGATCAAGAGGCCGGGGTCGCGGGGAAAACGGCCGATCAGCGTTTCCAGGAGGGCCAAGGCCCTGGCGTATTCCTTCAGGGTCCCGTGGATCTCGACGAGGCGGCGCCCGTCGTCGAGGCCGGGGGACAGGAGCTCGGCATGGAGCGCGGACGCGAGCGCCTGGTCGCGCAGGCCCAGCCGGGCCGCGAGCTCTCCATGCTCGAGCCAGAGCCCGATCTCGCCGGACGAGCTCCGGGCCAAGGCGTCCAGCGCCGCCAACGCCCGGGGATAGTCCTTCAACGTCCGGTAGACCCGGACGAGGCGGCGGCGCTCGTCGAGGCTCGGAGACGAGCGCTCCGCCCGGAGCGCGGCGGCGAGCGCCGCGTCCCGGGCGCCGCCGTCCGCCGCGAGCTCGGCCAGCTCCAGACGCGGGGCGGCCTCGCGGGGAGCGGCCTCGGCCAACGCCTCGAGGAGGGACAGGGCCCGGGGATACTCCTTCACGGCCGCGTAAACCCGGACCAGGCGGCGGCGCTCCTCGGCGGTCGGAGACAAGGCCTCCGCCCGGAGCGCGGAGGCCAGCGCGAGCTCCCGCGACCCGCCGCGCGCCGCCAGCTCGGCCTGCGCGATGCGCGGGAGGGCGTCGCGGGGCCGGTCGCGGACCAGGCCTTCCAGCAGGGCCAAGGCCCGGCGATTCTCCTTCAAGCTCGCGTAAAGCGCCGCCAGGCGCAGGCGGGCCCGCTCGTCGGGCTTCAAGTCTTCCGCCCGCGCCAGAGCCTCGAGCGCCGTCGTCCGATCGCCGCTCGCCGCCGCGATGTCCGCCCGCTCGATCCAGATCGAGGCCGACCCGGGCAGCAGCCGGGCCAAGGCCCGGTTCAACGCCAGCCTCTCGGCGAGCGGCCGGTTTCCCTGCAGCTGCGCGCAGTACGAGGAGAAGCCCGTGTCCGACGAGCGCAGCTTCTCGAGAACCTCGCGCTCGAGCTCGCCGTGAGGCCCGCGCACGAGGATGTTCCTCGCCTCGAACATCTCCCAGGCCGCCTTCAAGAATCCGGCGGCCTGCTCGGCCCGGCGGCCGCGGATGGCCGCGCAGGCCCGCAGTATGTCCGCGTCGAGATTCAATTGCAGCGCGTCGTCGCTGCCCGCCTCCGGCGGCGGCCGCCAGCTCAGGAGCGGCGCGAGGTCGCCCAGCAAGGTCCGGGCCCACGCCAGACGCAAGCGGGCATGCGCGTTGTCCGGCTCGACGGCCGCGGCCCGCGAAAGATCCTCGGCCGCGCCCGCGACCTCCCCGCCGGCGAGCCGCTCCAGCCCGCGCTCGAGCAGCAGCCAGGCGTCCCTCGGGTGGGCCGCGACGGCGCGGTCGAAATCCGGGCCGCCCTCGCGCCGGTCCGAGCGCGCGAGGACGGCGTAGGAGGCGACCACCCAGTCCGTGTACAAGCAGAGGGCGACGACGACGCCCAGAGCGCCATTGACGGCGAGAACGGACAGGCGCCGCTCGAGCGACTCGACGCCGGCCCGTTCCCGCGCCCGGTCGGCGCCGATCAAGGCGGCGGCCAGCAGCGCGAGCAAGGGCCACAACGGCAGGAAATAGTTCGGCTCCACCGACATGAGGCAGTGGATGCCGAGATAATACGCCGCGAGCAGACCGACCTGCTGGAACTCGCGCCTCCGGCGAAAGACCCACAAGGAAAGCAGCGCCAGAAGCGCCAGGAGCGGATGAGGGGACAGCGCGAACCGCGCGCGGCGGACGACGGCGCGCGCATAGCGCAGCGGGTGAAGGACGACTTGCCCGACCGCCCAAACGGCCACCGCGCTCGGCCGGCCGACGTCGACCGAGCCGCCGGTGAGCGTGCGCAGGTCGCCTTCGACGCTCTGGACCAAGCCCAAGGCGCCGGTCACGATGTTCGCCGTGGCCGCGTCTTTCTCGAACAACACGAGCTGGCGGTGGACGGTCCAATTCATGCCGATCCAGGGCAGAAGGAACAGATACGGAACCAGGCACAAGATCAGCAGGTGCCGCCAGTAGGCTTTCAGCGAGAAGCGATGATAAAACCCCCATTCGAACAGGGCCAGCGCGGGAGGGAAGAAGACCAGCGGCGAGCGGTAGAGCAAGGTGGCGCCGACGCTCAAGGCCAGGGCGAAGCTTCCCGCGAGCGACGCGGCGCGGGCCCGGCGCGCCGTCACGCACGCCGTCAGCAGGACGAGCAGAAGGAAGCCGGATTCGGGATACAGGTCGAAGTCCATCCCCGGCCTCAGCGCCAGGACGGCCGCGCCCGCGAAGAAGGCTCCGAAAGGATGCAGCAGCCCGCCGAGGGCGAACAAGAGAGCGACGGCCAAGGCCTGATTGAGCGCCATCAGGGCGCCCTCGGAGAAGGGCGAGTGGTACTGGACGCGGGCCGCGGCGATCGTGGCCAACGGCAGGCGATAGGACACGAGGCCCGCCCGGGCGCGGATGCCGTGCGTGAGAATCTCCCCCATGAACGCGTACGAGGTCA
>JAHFCD010000394.1 GCA_023249695.1 Elusimicrobiota bacterium | reverse complement strand
CGTCACGGCGTTCTCCATCATACGCTCGGGCGGCGCGAGCTCGGGCGCCGCGGCGGCGCCTTGCGAGGGCTCCGCGCTCGGAGCGGAGCCGAAAGGATTGATGCGGCTGTACCAGCCGGGGCCCGCGGATTTCTCGGCCGCCGGACGGTTGCCGGCGAACTGGATCACGCAAAAGACCAGGCCGACGATCCCGATCAACGCGGCGGCGGCTTGGACCTTCTTATCCTCTTCCACACCTGGAGGTTAACAGATGAGCGAACTGAGCGCCAGGTGCGCGGCCGGCCCCGGTCCTTGACGCGATTCGATTAGGAAGATATGCTCCAGCGATGGCCCTCTTGAGACGGGCGGGCGCGCTCCTGCTGATCGCCTTGGCCGCGTTTCCCGCCGGGGCCCGGGCCTCCCCCGCCTTCGACCTCGCCGTGGATCCCCGCTTCGAGCTGCTCGGCGTCGTGCGTCAGCTCGCCGGCCTCGGTCAGACGGATCCCCGCGCGGGCGAATACCGGGAGCGCGTCGAGAAGCGTTTCGCCGCGTTCCGCGGCCATCCCGCCGTCGCGCTTTATAAGGATCTGGCCTCGCGCGCCGACAGCGAGGAGGCCGCCGCGACGATCCTGATCTACTACTCGAACCCGCCGGAGCTGGCGCTGAAGGACGCCGATGCCGACGTTCACTACGTCAACGGCCCGGGCGAGGCCGAGGCGATGCAGCGTTTTCTCTCGGAGCTGCGCGAGTTCGCGCGGGCCTCCGATTTCGCGTCTTTCTACCGCGACAACGGCGAATTCTACGCCGAGGTCGCGGCCTCGGCGCGCGAGGCCCTCGGGGGCGTCGATCCCGTGGCCGCGATCGAGCGTTATCTCGGCGTGAGCCTCGCGAGCCGCTCTCATTACATCCTCCCCCCGCTGAACCGCGAGACCCGCGCGTTCATCGTTCCGTACCCGCTGCCGCCGGCCAACGCCGGCGCGGAGTCCTTCGACGTCTACAGCGTGGCGCCCGACCTCCTGTCCCGGGGCTTTTCCAACGTCGTCTGGCACGAGCCGCTGTTCGTCTTCATCGATCCGAGCTTCTATTATTTCGAGAAGCTCAACATCCCCGTTCCCGCGGAGTTCTACGGGGCCGAGGTCGCGGCGTGCCGGGCCGTGAGCCCGGACTGCGTCAAGAACTTCGCCGTCGCCGCGATCATCGAGCACCTCAACCGCGGCGCCAAGGGGCCGTCGGTCGCCGGGGAGGTCTTCGGCGCCGCGCCGACGCTCGAAAGCCGCCTCGTCAACGCCCTCTCCGACCGCCTCGACGAGTACGACGCCCACCGCGACCGCTACCCGACGCTGTGGTCCTTTTATCCGCGCTGGGTCGCCGTCTTCGAGGAAGCGGCCTTTCCCGGCCGCGCGCCGCGCAAGCTCTCCGTGCCCGCCGCGCCGAAAATCGAGAGCGCGGCCGATTTCTTCAAGCCCGCGGTGTCGGCGGCCCTGCTCGGGGCGGGCGCGCGATGAGGGCCATTTTCCTCGCGGCGATGCTCGTCGGCGGGCTCGGCGCGCCGCGCGCCGCCGCCGCCGTTCCGGGAACCGTGACCTTCGCGGTGGATGACCGCGTCGAGCTGCTCTCCGTCGCGCTGATGCTGGCCGAGCCCGCCGAGCCGAAAGCGCTCGACGCGTACGGCGCCGCGGCCGCGGCGGCCTTCTCCCGCTTCTCCGGGCATCCCGCCGTCGCGCGCTTGGCGGACCTGCGCCGGTCCGGAACGCCCGCGTCGACGCTCGCGCGCGCCGTCCTGACGCCCGTCGACGGCGACGCGCTGTGGAAGGATTTAAGCGCTTTCAATACCGCCGCGAACGTACCCGGCTTCCTCGCGGCGCACCGGCGGGAGCAGCGGGCCTACGTCGAGACGGCCGAGCGGGAAGCTCTGCGCGGGCTCAGCCCCCGCTCCGCGCTCGCCTACATGGGGCTCCCCTTCGAGGGCGAGCAGCGCTTCCTGCTGGCTCCGCTCCTGCCCGACGACGCCGGAGCCGCCGCGCTGCGCGTGCGTCCGGGGAGGATGGAGTCGGGCGCGCTCCGCTTCCGCTTCGACACCGTCGAGGGCTCGGCCGCGGCCGCGCTGTGCCGCGAGGCCGTGAATTGGATCCACGCTCCGGCCGGGGACATTCCCGAGCACATCGCCGCCGCGGTCGGGCTGCGCGTCCTGGCCTTGGACCTGGGCGAGCGGGTCTATCGCTCCGCGCTCGGCCGCCAGCCCGGCCGCCTCCGGCGCCTCGAGGCGCTGAGCGAGCGTCTCAAGGATTTCGAGAGGGATCGCGCGCGCTATCCGACGCTGCGGGAATTCTCGCCGCGGCTCGAGGCCCTCGCCGCGCTCCGACTCGAGCAGGCGGCGGCCTCCGTCGGCATCGACAAGCCCGCGGCGACGCTCGCGCTGCTCGCCGAGGCGCGCGCGCAAAATCCGGATTTCGAAACCCGGCGCCGGATGGTTTTCCTTTACATGGACCTCGAGGAGAACGCCCTTGCCGCGGCCCTCTCGCAGGAGCTCGTCGCCTCCGCCCCGGATTATCCCGGCGTTCAGCTCGACCGAGCCGTGCTCGCCGCGAAAGCCGGCGACCGCAAGACGGCCCTCGGCTTTCTCGCCGAGGCGGTCCGGCGCGATCCCGACGTGAACGCTCGCCGCCGCATGCTGAGCCTGTATCTGGAGCTGCGGGAGTACGGCCCGGCTCAAGGCCTGCTCGAAGGGCTGATCCAGGCCGCGCCGCAAGATCCCCGCCTGCGCCTCAACCGGGCCCTCGTCGCCGCGCGGACCGGGGACCGCGAGACGGCGCTGCGCCTCCTCGCCGAGGCCGCGGCCCGAAATCCCGGAGCCGACGACCGCCGGAGCATGGCCTTTCTCCATATCGACCTGAAGGATTACGCTCCGGCGCGGTCCCTGCTCGACGCGCTGATTCGCGAGAGCCCGGCGGACGCGTCTTTACGCCTGGACCGGGCCGGCGTCGCCGCGCTGGCCGGAGACCGCGAAGCGGCGCTCCGTTTTCTCGACGAGGCCGAGTCGCGCGGCCCGGGACCCGAGGACCGCCGCCGCCTGGCCGCGATCCGCCTCGACCTCAAGGATTACGATTCGGCCGGCGTCCTGCTCGACCGGTTGATTCGAGAGAGCCCCGCCGACGCGTCCCTGCGCCTGGACCGCGCCTCGCTCGCGGCGCGCAGCGGAAGCCGGGAGGACGCCCTCGCTTTGCTCGCCGCGGCCCGCCGCCTG
>JAHFCD010000393.1 GCA_023249695.1 Elusimicrobiota bacterium | reverse complement strand
GGTCACCCGCACGGCCCTCGAGAACGCCGTTTCCATCGTCGGCACCATCCTCACCACCGAGGTCCTCATCTCCGACATTCCGGAGAAGAAGGAACCCGCGATGGCGGGCGGCGGGCACCAGCACGGCGGAGACATGTACTAAGACGCCGATCAAAACCCCTCCGGCTCGAAAGAGCCGGGGGGGTTTTTTTATGAGCTGTTTCCGGAAGATGGGTATGCACTTTACGAAACCAGTCAAGAAAACGCTCGACGGAAGATGCGTCCAATTGGCGATCTGAGGCCGCTAACGAGCATCCTGGGGCGATTCACGACGGAGAAAAACCCCGCAAGTTGCGTTATGTGCATACCCATCTCCCGGAAACAGTTCGAACTCGCACCGGTGCGAGTTTGAAAGCCCTCCAGTGATGGAGGGCTTTTCTTTGGCGGTAGCGAGGTTTAGCGTCTGAGGACGAAGCCGCGGTCGGCGTCCGAGAGCATCTGCGGCGTCTGTTCGCGCTTCTGCAGGCGCGCCGCGTCCTGGACTCGCGGCTTGACGTAGCGGTACAGCGAGTCGACCGTGATCGCGCCCGAGGAATCCATGGCGGCGCCGTTGAGCCCCTCCAGCAGGTAGTAGGTGAAGGCGCCGTGCCCTTCGTGAGCCAAGGTTCCCGAAATCTGGTCCGGCCCCGACGCGCTCAGGACGGTGATCTGACGCGAGCTTCCGGATTCGGGGCTCATGTGCGGAATCAGCGGGCGGACACCCTTGGAGAGAACGGAGCGCCCGCCCAAGCCTGAGAAGCAGGAATCCAGCGCCACGATGACGCGCTTGGCCTTGAGGGCGGCGAGCTTGTCGTAGACTTGCTTGAGCGGGATGGCGGTGTCCGCCAGGTCGTCGGCCTCGCCGTCGACCGGCACCAGGTAGGCCTGGCGCGACGCCGGATCGGGCGCGCCGTGGCCCGAGTAGTAGAAGAACACCGTCGACTGCGCGTCGGCGTGCTTGGGAAGCCAGGAGTTGAGGGCGGCGCTCAGTCGGCCCTTGGTCGCGTCCTGTCCGGTCAGGATCATCACGTTGCGCGGCGGAAAGCCCAGCGCGAGGAGGTGGTCGCGGACGGCGTTGGCGTCGCGCGTGGAGAACTCCGCCGCGGGCAGGTCCGCGTAATCCTCGACGCCCACGACCAAGGCGACGCGCGAGTCGACGGCCGGCGAGGCGTAGGACGGATCGTCCACGGCGGAGCGGATGTCCGGCTTGCGGGCGGGCGTGAGCGCGCCTTTGATCTCGGCCTGGACCATGGCGCGCACTTCCGTTTCGGACGGGCCGCGATGGACCGGCGCCTCGACAGCGGCGGGCTCCGTGCGCGCCGGTTCCGCGCGCGCCGGCTCCGCGCGCGCCGCGTCGTATCGAGGCAATTTGTGGGACAGCTTCGGCGGCGCGTACATCAGGACGCCGATGAAGATGAAGTACGACGCCACGGCGCCGACGCCGAACACCGACCACGAGACGGATGGGATGAAATTGGATATGAGCGAGTCGCTCCGCGACGGCTCCTGGGGCGGCGGCGGCGGGGCCGGGGCCGGATCGGGGTGTCCGCGCAGCTTGCGCAGCTGACGGTTCTCCAGCCAGGCGCCGTCGCAGGCCGGGCAAGTCTTCAGCTCGAGCTGGGTGCTCTCGAGCCAGATGATGTTCATCCGCCCGGAGCAGCCCGGACAGCGGAGCTGCGTCGACATCAGCGCCTTCGACGCGCGGGTCACGTCGCGCAGAAACTCCGGTTTCGCCGCGACGAGCTGTTTCAGCTCACCGGTGCCCAGCCAGATCCCGGCGCACTTCGTGCAGACGTCGGCGAGCAGGTTCGCCGCGATCTCCTTCTCTTCCAGTGGGGCCTGGGGGCAGGACGGACAATCCATGGCCAGAGCATAGTGCGCTTTAAGGATTTAATCCAGGGCTTCTTTACCCGGCTTGAGGCTCGGAGCGCCCTTGACAAATCTTCATTATGTATCTATACTAGATACATAATGATTTCAAACACCCGGCTCGCCGTCGCGGCTCACATCGTCGCGGTGCTCGCGTCGAAGAAGGGGGAATCCGTGAAGTCCCGCTACGTCGCGGGCAGCGTGAACACGAACGCCGCTTTCGTGCGCCGCATCCTCTGCTCGCTGACGAAGGCCGGAATCGTGCGCGCGGAGATGGGCAAGTCCGGGGGCTTCAAGCTGGTCAAGGATCCGGGGAAAATCACGCTGTGGGATCTCTCGGTCGCATTGGGGGAGGAGAGACTCTTCGCGGTCCACAAGAATCCCGCCAATCCTTGCTGCCCGGTCAGCCGCGGCATGAAGGAGTCGCTCGGCAGGGCGTTTTCGAGAGTGGAGAAGGCCGCGCAGGCGCAAATGAAGCGGATCAGCGTGAAGGAGCTGCTGCCGGCCTGATTTTTTTGCAGAAATATGTAACCGGTATAGATACATAAAGGAGGAGTTATGAAGACAGTGCTATTCGGAGCGACGGGAACGATCGGGCAGCGCATCGCCGCGGAGCTGAAGGGACGCGGGCACGCCGTGGAGACGCCGCGGCGGGACGTGCTCGATCCGGCGTCGATCGCGAAGGCCGCGGCGGGAGCGGACGCTTTGCTCAGCGCCTATGGGCCCGGAATGGCCGGAGACGTCAAGACCGTCGTGAGCGCGGCCCGGGCGCTGGTGGAAGGCGCCCGCAGGGCCGGCGTGCGGCGGCTCGTCGTGGTCGGGGGAGCCGGAAGCCTCGATATCGGCGGCAAGGAGCTGATCGACTCGCCGGATTTCCCGGCTTCCTACCGGCCGATCGCCCAGGCGCACCGCGAGGCGTTGGCTGTCTATCGGGCGTCGGGGCTCGACTGGACCTTTTACGCGCCGGCCGCGCTCATCGAGCCCGGCGAGAAAACGGGGAAGTACCGCACCGGCGAGAAGAGCCTGATCGCCGACGCGAAGGGCCAGAGCCGGATCTCGGCCGAGGACTACGCCTCGGCGTTCGTCGACGAGGTCGAGACGCCGCGCTACGCCGGAAAGCTCGCGACGGTCGCTTACTAAAGGAGAAACCACATGAATACGATCATCGCCGACGACGCGCCGCAAGCGGTCGCAGCAACGGCCGCGGACTGCGATCCGGTCTACCGGTGGACTGAGGACTCTCGCATCGTCCGGGGCTGCAAGGGTTAGCCCTGGCTCAGTAACGCACGGGCCGGTTCGCGCGCCCGCGGAATAAACGTGTAAGATCGAAAACATGATC
>JAHFCD010000392.1 GCA_023249695.1 Elusimicrobiota bacterium | reverse complement strand
CGTTCTTTGGGTGCTCGGCCTCGCCTTCCTGCTCGCGACGGCGATGCACGGCGCGGAGCTGGTGTACGGCTTCGGCATGGGCGTGGGCGCGCCGTGAGGCGGATCCTCTGTCTCGCGTTCGCGCTGTTTTCGGCCGCTCCGGCGTCGGCGGGCTTTCCCAAACGCTACGGCTGGACCTTGAAGTCCGCGGACGGCGGAGAGCCGGTCGCGCTCCCGAAGTTCAAAGGCAAGGTCGTGTTCGTCGAGTTTTGGACGACTTTCTGCGGGCCCTGTCATGACGCGC
The DNA here is from genome assembly GCA_023249695.1 of Elusimicrobiota bacterium. GTDB lineage: Bacteria > Elusimicrobiota > Elusimicrobia > UBA1565 > UBA9628 > GWA2-66-18. The sequence continues at coordinate 2,976 of JAHFCD010000392.1, read as the reverse complement.
TCCCGTTGTTCGAGCGTCTGCAGGAGCGCTTCGCGGAACGCGGGATCGTCGTCCTTTCCATCAACAACGAGGAGAGCCCGGACGTCGTGAAGAAATATCTGGCCGCGCACCCGAGCAAGCTGAAGGTTCTGCTCGATCCCAAGGGCGTCGTCGAGAAGGCTCTCGGCCTGTACGGCCAGCCCGCGATGGCGCTGTTCGACACGAGCAATCAGCTCAACTGGTCCGCGGTCGGCTTCGAGAAGACCACGATCGAGGAGCTCACGGCGCGTATCGAGCGGTTCGCGCCCGGACCGCGCGGCCGCGTTCCGATCGGAACCTTGAAGTAGCTCGGGCCTTCGGCTGTTTCCGGAAGCGGCCGCTACCTGCCGAAGACGAGGCGGTCGACCTCGGAGCGCGTGAGCGCGCCGCGCAGCAGGTCGGTCACATATTCGGGCGAGTAGAAGCGGTCGAGCGGCACGGTATGGGCGCCGTCCTTGATCCGCACGCGGCCCGAGCCGGTGCCGAGTCCGAGCTGGCCGCGCGCGTCGCGCCAGTCCGCCAGCCCCGCCTCCGCCAGCTGCTGCACGAACGCCTTGTGCCAATTCGCCCCGGCGACGGCGCCCTTGGGCGCGACGGCCTCGGGGTCGAGGCCCAGGCCCACGAGCGAATTCGATTTCGACGCGATGCCGTACGGGCAGTTCCCGTTCGCGCACGCTTTCACCTTCGCGCAGCCGAGCCCCATGCCCATCCACAGGCGCGCGCCCGAGATCCCGTCGGCGCCGAGCGCGAGCTTCTCGATGCCTTCGGTCGGCAGCATCAGGTCGCCGGTGGCTTCCAGGAAAATCCGATCCCGTATTCCCAGCTTCTTGAGGATCGCGTCGGCGACGATGATCGCCTCGTTGCCCGGCAGGCTCGTGTTCGCGCCCGGCGGGGCGTTTCCCGAGCCCGGGGAAAAATCGTCGCCGCGGCCGTCGAGCTGGATGTGATCGGGCAAGGCGTCGGCACCCTTCAGGAAGGTCAGGAAGGCGAGCAGATCGGCGGCGTCGCCGACGCCGAATTTGAGGGAGACCGGCTTCTTCGTGACGACGCGGGCCGCCTTGACCAGCGCCGCCACGGATTCGTAGCTGTCGAGGTCGGGCACGATCTCAGGCGACTTGAAGGGTTGGTCGCGGCGGATGTCGCGCAGGGCGGCGACGATGCTGTCGACCTTCTTGGGGTCCACTTTCGCGCCGCGCTTGGCGGCCTGCTTGAGCTTGAATTGCGTCATCGCGACGAACGGCGAGGCGGCGGTGCGGCGAAGCTTGTCGAAGTCGATGCGGGAGTCCGCGCCGCGTATGCCGTTGAGCGCGGAGCCGTATTGGGCGACGACCTGCGCCTTGGCCAAATCGTCGGAGGAGAATTCGCGGAACAGCTTATTTCGCTTCGCGAATAATGCGTCCACGAGCATCACGATCTCGGCCTCGGCGCTGCTGCCTTCCTTGAACTGCTGGTTGGCGATATTCCAGGCGATCAGCTCGCGCTTGGCCTTGTCCGCGTCGCCCTCGAGCATCGCGAGCGCGAAGCCGGGCCCGCCCTCGCCGGTGTTGTAGAGCATGCGCGCGCCCTGCTCCTTGGCGAGCTTGAGGTGGATGTAGAGCAGGGATAGGTGGGACTGCGCGGACAGCTGGGGGAAGCTCATGCCGGAGATGCCCGCCATCGGCGAGAGCTCGACGTTCCCGATGCGATGCTTCGAAACGCGAATCTTCTCGAGATTGGGTTCGGGGAAGATGACGGGGGAGGCGATCTCGGGCTGGCCGTCGTAGACGGCGTGGCCGAACGAGCCGCGGAAGTCTCCTTCCTTGTGAAGGCCTTCGAGCACCGACCATCGCCAGTCGTGCTTGCCCTGCGGCTGGCCGCTCATGTACTTGCGCCACAGCTCGCCGCCGTGGGTCAGTATCGAGCGAAAAGAATTTAGCGCGGGGCGGAATAAAATCCTGGCCGTCGCGGCCTTCACGAGGAACTTGGCCCGCAGCCAGCCGACCTTGGCGCGAAACGCCGGGCCCGTCGGGATCGCCGGAAGGGGGACCTCGCGGCTCAGCGCCGACGCGGCGGTCAGGCGGTCCGTTCCGGGAGTCATGAGGCGTGAAGGCGTGTTGGGCAGCTGGGCGGCCATGGCCTCGACGGGGGTGAAGGCGAGGTCGGCCGGCTTGAGCAGGGACCGCTTGGCGGCCGTGAGATAGCCCTGCAGCTCGAGGCGCTTCTCCGCGCTCAGCTTGACGGCGGCGCGCTCATAGGCGGCGAGGACTTCCTCGCGGCGTTCTTCGGGAACGAAGGCGCCGGCGGGCCCGGCGAGCCACGCTAGGCGCGCGGCGTAGACGCCGTATTCCGGCGCGGCGGGGTCGGCCTTGTGCTCGTCGGCGAGAACTTTTTCCGTTTCCGTCATCGCCTCGACGCGCAGCGCGCGCACGGCCTCGCCGACCGCGACGACGCGCGCGGCCTGCGGCTGGGCGAGGTAGGACGCGGGGGTCAGCCCCTTGGACTCGAGCGCGCGGAGCACCGGAGAGAGGCTCGCGTCCGGCATGCGCGCGGCGAGGCTTTGGAGCGCGGGGTCGAGCGACGCGCTCCAGTTTCCCGCCGGCGTCGCGAGCAAGGAGAGCGGCAGGCGCGGTCCAAGGAGAACGACCGGCGAGACGACGCCCGCGCGTGCGAAGACGGATAAAAAGAGGACGGCGCACGGCAGAAGTCGTCGCATCGAAGTCCATTATAAGGGAAGCCGCCGCCGGCCGCCTGCGCCCTTCGGCCCTCGGCGTCCGCGTAAAGGACCCGCGTCCGCGCGGGACTTCCGGCCCATGAGGCGAGTTCCCGTTCAGGGGGTTTTGCCGGTCGCGCCTCGATTGGGCTCGCGTGGTCGCGTCCGGGGGAGATGATCCTCCGGCCTGATATGGACGAGCCCCGTCAAGTCCCCACGTTTACGACGATGTAGCATTGCAGGTCCGTCCCTGGGAAGCCCCGGACCCG
>JAHFCD010000391.1 GCA_023249695.1 Elusimicrobiota bacterium | reverse complement strand
CGGTCTCGAGCCCGCTTTGCTTCATTCCCAGCTCCTTCATGAACATCTCGCGATCCTCGCCGGACAGCTGGGCGATCTCGCTCTCGAGCTTGCCGCAGATCACGACCGACTCGGAGCCGCGCGCCTTGGTGAAGGCCGCGAACTCGGCGAGCGTGGCCGGATCGGGGTTCTCATCGGTGTTGCCGACGTACAGGACGGGCTTGGCGGTCAGCAGCGCGAAATCCAGGAGCAGGCGGGGCTCGAGGCCGAGGGCTCGGGCGGGCTTGCCCGACTCGAGGCCGTTCTTGAGCGCGTCGAGCACGACCATCGCGTCCTTGGCGACCTTGTCCCCGGACTTGGCCTTGCCGGAGACCTTGTCGTACTGCTTCGAGATGCTCTCGAGGTCGGCGAGCATCAGCTCGGTCTCGATGACGTCGATGTCGCGCTTGAAATCGACGCCGCCCATCGTGTGGATGACGTCGGGGTCCTGGAACAGGCGCACCATGTGGAGAATCGCGTCCACCTCGCGGATGTTCGCGAGGAACTTATTGCCGAGCCCTTCACCGGAGGCGGCGCCCTTGACGAGGCCCGCGATGTCGACGAAGCGGCAGGAGGCGGGGACCGTCTTCTTGGGCTTGGCCAGCTCGGTGAGGCGGCCCAGGCGCGGGTCGGGAACGCCGACGACGCCGACGTTGGGTTCGATCGTCGTGAACGGATAGTTCGACGCGGCGGCGTTGCCTGAGGTCAGCGCGTTGAAGATGGTGGACTTGCCGACGTTGGGAAGACCGACGATGCCGATTTCCATGGGGAAGTCCATGATATCAAATCGAGATACGCCAAGCTCTCCCCATTACTTCCAACGCTGGAAACGCCGGGGACGAGCATTCGACCGTCGGGATTTTTCCTGAAAGCGCCCGGTGCCAAAGGTCCCAAATCAATCTGGGCCTTCTCCCGTATCGGAATAGGTCCAATCGGCCCTCTAGGACGGGCGGCGGGGATTAATAGAATGCGCACATGAAGAAACAGCCCCGCCTTTCCCCCGTCTTCGCCGCCCTCTGCCTTTTCCTCGTCTCCGGACCGCTCCCCGCCGCCGCGCAGATGCGCGTGCAGGTCGGAGCCGGCTCCGCCGCTCCGGCGATCGGCCCCGTCGGCGTCTCGGCCCTGCCGGCCGCCTCGTTCGCGCCGCTGATGCCCTCCGCGTCCCTCAACGGAACGCTCTCGGCCCCCAGCATCGCGCCGACCCCTCTCGTGACCGTGGTTCCGACCGCCGCCGGGGCGCCCTCGGCCCTGAGCCTCTCCCCGCTCCAGGCCGCCGCGACCCCCGACAAGGCCGGCGCGATCATCGTCCGCACGCCGGGCGCCGCCGCGACGCACATCGCCGCGGAAGCCGCGGCGTACGCCGAGGTCCCCTCCGCGAACGCGCCCGCCGCCAAGGCCGCCGCCCCGGTCGAGAAGTCCTTCGCCGGCCGGATCCTCGACACCCTGCTCCGCCGCCCCGCCGCCTCGATCTCGTTCGACGGCGCCGCCGAGAAGTCCGCGCCGATCTTCGCGCGCCTGGGCCTCAAGGAGCAGAAGCCGCTGTCGCTGCCCAACGGCAGCATCGCCGACGAGCAGCCGACCATCCCCTCCCCCGACCGTGAGCCGACCACGCGCGTCGAGGCCTACGGCCTCGTCCCGGGCGCCGTCGACGTCGGCGGGATCTTCGAGACGAGCCGCAAGGTGCTCTCGGCCGACCCGGCGAACGCCACGGCCGTCGTGGACGCCGTCAAGGCGATGATCGACGCCGACCGGGCGCGCTACGGCGTGTCCAGCTCGGACCTCCGCCTCATCCACGCCCAGAAGTTCGAGGGCAAGGGCGAGCAGGCCGACACGCTGTTCGTGTACTTCCGCCAGACCAAGAACGGCCTCGTCGTCAACGGCTCGGGCTTCTCCTTCACGATCAAAACCTTGGACGGCCGCCCGACGATCGTCGCGCAGACCGGGCAGGTCTTCCCGCAGATCGACGTCAACACCGACACGATCCTCACCGATGACCAGATCATGGGCAAGATCGCCGAGCGCACCGGGATGCCGGCCGCCGACGTCTCCTCCGCCTTCTCGTTCTACGAGCAGAAGATCATCTACTCCCGCGGCGCGTGGCGCAACGTGAAGCTGTACGTCGCGGAAGGCCTGCCGTTCATGGTCGCCGTCGACGTGGTCAACGGCCTCGTGTTCGCGTGGGACAACCGCACCGGCCTCGAGAGCTTCCAGCTCCCGTCCTCCGAGCCGACCGCCGGCGGCGTGTCCGGCAAGATCAGCGGCAACACCGTCGATCGCGGCCCGATCCTCAAGGACTCCGTCATCAGCGAAGTCCCGATGCCTTTCATGGAAGTGAAGATCGGCGCGAAGTCGTACGTCACGGACAAGAACGGCGCGCTGCCCTCCGACCTCGGCCTCGAGATCGGGCCCGAGGGCCTCGAGCTCACCGCCACCCTCTCCGGCCCGTACGTCCGGGTCGAGAACCAGCAGGGCAAGACCTTGACCGTGAAGGTCTCGGTCAAGCCCGGCGAGAACAAGGTCGTGTTCAACCCGAGCACCGGCATCACCGACGAGAACACTCTGGCCCAGATCAGCGCCTTCCAGAAGGTGAACCTGTCCCTCAACTTCCTGCGCGAGCGCAAGCTCAGCAACGAGCGCATGGACAAGACCCAGCTCCCCGTCCGCACGAACATCGACGACGAGTGCAACGCCTACTACACGCCGGGCAGCCCGAGCCTCAACTTCTTCCGCTCGAGCAAAAACTGCGTTAACTCCGCCTACGACACCGTCGCCGAGCACGAGAACGGCCACTACTGGGACGACTTCACCGGCGGCATCGTCAACGGCGGCCTGTCCGAAGGCTGGGGCGACATCCTCTCGATGTTCCGCCTGAACAACCCGATCATCGGCGAGCACTTCCTCAAGCAGGCCCGCGGCGGCGTGGACTACATCCGCCACGGCGAGAACAAGTACCAGTACAACGAGTACGACGAGGTCCACGATCAGGGCCAGGCGTGGGGCGGCTTCGCGTGGAAGCTCCGCAAGGCGCTGATGGCGAAGCTCGGCGACGAGGAAGGCGCGGCGATGGCCGAGTCTCTCGTCATGCCGACGATGTTCGCCAAGGCCGCGACCATCCCCAACGCGATGGCGCAGGTCCTCATCAACGCGACGAAGAAGGACGGCACGATCCAGCATGAGGCGGAAATCCGCGCGGCCGCGAAGACCCACGGCATCAACCTCCCGCATGCGGCCGCCCCGACCACG
>JAHFCD010000011.1 GCA_023249695.1 Elusimicrobiota bacterium | reverse complement strand
GGCCGCGACGCCGGCGGGAAAGCAGAGGGAGAACGACGTCCCGCCGCTCGCGAGCACGGTCGCCGTCCCGGCCGCGACCGGCGCCGACCAGGTCAGGCAGCCGCCGACGGGAAGGTCGCACAGGCTCAGCAGCTCGAAGGCCGCGCCGAACAGCGCCCCGGCCTCCGCCTTGCCGGTGAGCGCGCCGAGCGCGATGCCGACGACGAGCGGGCGGGACACCATCGTCTGCGCGATCAGGACCGCGTCGAGCTCGAGCGCGGCGAGGACGGCGCAGGCGGCGACGCTCGTCACTTGCCCTCCAGCGCGGCGGTCAGGTCTTCCTCGGCGTCGCCGGGCAGCGCGCGGCCCTCGAGGCGGACGCCCCGCGCCGCGAGCGCGCGCAAGGTCAGGCGGTCCTTCTCGTCGAGGAACAGCGCACGGCCGAGCTGGACCTTGCCGACCGTGTAATGCAGGCCGCCGACGTTGATGCGGTCCACGACGACGCCTTTTTCGACGAGCGCCAGCGCCTCGGCCGGGCCCGGGACGAGTACGAGCGCCCGGCGCGCGGCCATCTGCGGCGCGCCCAGCGCGACGGCCGCCTCGGCGACCGGCAGCACGAGCAGGCCGACCGAGGAGGGCAGCGCCATTTTCATCAGCGCGGTCTGGACCTCGTCGGCGGCGGCCGCGTCGGACACGACGACGACGAGGTTCACCTTCAGGAACGGAACCCAGCCCTCGACCACCTGGCCGTGGATGAGGCGGTCGTCGATGCGCAGCAGCGTGACGCCCATCACCGCGCTCCCGCCGCCGCGGTGAACATCGCGCGGATGTCCCGGATCGATTTCTGGCCGTCGGCGACGACCTTCTCGGCGAGCTTCTCGAGCGGCAGCTGGCCGCGATAGCTGAAGGCCGAGATGAGCATGTAGAGGTTGACGCCGCTGACCATCTCGACGCGCTTCTCGTTGCGGATCAGAGGGAAGGCGAGATTGTTCGGCGTGCCGCCCGGCATGTCCGTGAACAGGAGGACGCCGTCGGGGCCGGCGAGCTCGGCCAGCGCGGCCTCGATGCGGCGCTTGATCTCGGCGACCGACTGCCGCGACGAGGTGGCCACGACGCGCACGCCGTGCGCCTGGCGGCCGACGATCCCCTCCGCGGCCTCGACGAGGTAGGCGCCGAACTCTCCGTGCGTCACGACGATGAAATTGATCACAGCGTGATGTCCCGGTGAAATTCCTGCACCGGATGGCCCGTCGCGCGCAGCTTCTGCGCGAGCCAGCGCGTGCAGAACACGCTGCGGTGACGGCCGCCCGTGCAGCCGATGGCGATCGTCAGATAGGATTTCCCTTCGCGCACGTAATGAGGAAGCAAGGTCGCGATCAGCCTGTGCCAATCGTTGAGGAAGCGGCGGGCGACGGGCTGGGCGAGGATGTACTTCTGCACGGGTTCGTCGAGGCCGGTCTTCTTGCGCAGGGCGCTCTGGTAATGGGGGTTGGGCAGGAATCGGACGTCCATGATGATGTCGGCGTCGATCGGCATGCCGTGCTTGTAGCCGAAGCTGACGACCTGCAAGGTCATTTCCCGCGTCAGCGTCAGGCCGAGCGTCTCGGAGATCTTCTCCTTGAGCTCGCCGAGCGAGAGGCGCGTCGTGTCGATGACCTTGTCGGCGGTGCCCTTGATCGGGGCGAGGAGCTTGCGCTCCTGCTTGACCGCGTCGGCGATCTTGCCGCCGAGCGGATGGCGGTGGCGCGTCTCGGAGAAGCGGTGGATCACGGTCGCGTCCGCCGCGTCGATGAACAGGACGTTGATGTCGAGGCCCTGGAGCTTCAGCCGGCGCAGCAGCGGCGGCAGCGCGCCGAGCACGCGGCCCTCGCGGACGTCCATGCCGAGCGCGACGCGCGTCATCGCCGGGGACTTCTGCACGAACGCGGCGAACTCGTCGAGCAGCGCGATCGGGAGGTTGTCGACGCAGAACCAGCCGAAGTCCTCGAACACCTTCAGCGCCTGGCTCTTGCCCGCGCCCGAGACGCCGGTGATGACGAAGATCTTCTTCGGCGAGGACTTCGTCATCCGCGCTCCTTCGTCTTCATGCGCTCGATGAGGCGCTGGTTGAAATTCTCCGCGGAGAAATAGCCCTGCGAGCGCAGGCGCTGGTTGAGCGCCGCGACCTCGATGAGCACGGCGAGGTTGCGGCCGGGGCTGACGGGGATCTTGATCAGCGGAATCTCCACGTCGAGGATCGAGAGCTTCTTCGCGTCGAGCCCGGTGCGGTCGTAGGCCGTGGCCGCGTTCCTGGCCTCGAGCTTGATCGCGAGCTCGATGCGCGTGCGGTCGAGGATCGCGCCGATGCCGAAGAGGAGCTTGACGTCGATGACGCCGAGGCCGCGCACCTCCATGTGGTTCTTGAGGGGCTCGGGGCAGGAGCCGCGCAGGTAGCCGCCGCGCCGGTGCTGGATCTGCACCGCGTCGTCGGCGACGAGGATGTGGCCGCGCTTGAGCAGCTCGAGGGCGCACTCGGACTTGCCGATGCCGGACTCGCCCTGGATGATGACGCCGAGGCCGTAGACGTCGACGAGCACGCCGTGCACCGTCGTCGCCGGCGCCAGCCTCGCCTCGAGCGCCTCGGACAGCTCGCCGGTGAGCGTCGTCGTGTCGTACGCGGAGCGCAGCAGCGGCACGCCGTGCTTCTTGCACGCCTGCGCCAGCGCCGGCGGCACCGGCGTGTTGTGCGTGACGATCACGCAGGGAAGCTCGGCGGCCGACAGCATCGCCGACAGCGCGTCGGCCAGCTTCTTGGCGTCCGCCTTCTGGCAGTAGGCCTGTTCGCCGTTGCCGAAAATCTGCACCCGCTCGGCGCGAAACCGCTCGAGGAAGCCGGACAGCGCCAGGCCGGGACGATTGAGATCGGCCACCGTGATCCGGCGGCCGAGCGATTTCTCGCCCGAGAGCAGTTCAAGGCGCAATCGCTCGCCTTGCTCCTTAAGGAGTTCGCCGACGGTCAGTTCCGCGGCATGCACGGCGTCAGCGCTTGGCTTTGCGAACGGGCTGGATGATCCCAAGGCTCTCGTCTTCGCGGCGGTAAAGAACGTGAACCTGATCGGTGTCCTTGTCGAGGTAGACGAGGAAGACCCGCTCGGAGGAGTCGAACTCGGTCGACGCCTGCTCGGGCGTCATCGCGTAGACGGGCTGGCGCGACACCGCGAAGGAGATCGCGGCGGGAGGAATCGCCTCGGCCATCGTGTCGGAGGTCTTGGGCTTATGGCGGCTCTTGATGCGCTCCTTGTGCTTCTTGAGCTGCGCGTCGATCTTGTCGGACGCGAGGTCGATGGCGGAGTAGAGGTCGGCGGCCGTCGCGATGGCGCGGAACGTCTGCCCCGGCGCGTGCACGATCATCTCCGCTTTGTGCGAGCGCTTTTCCACGAAGAGAAAAGCCTGTCCCCAAACGATGTGGTCGAAATACTTTTGGGTCTTCCCCATCTTCTGCTGCACGTACTCGCGCAGAGCGGGCGTGATCTTGAGTTGCTTGGCCGTCAGTTGAATCTCCATAGGTGGGAGATTCTAGCGCTTGCCCCTCGCGCTGTCAACGAATGGAAATCCCCCGTTCCGCGCCCCGGGTTGACTCTATGGAAGCGAAACTGTTAGTATGACTCCTTGCCCTGGCCGGGCGTCCCGGGGCGCGCGGACGCGTCGCTGGGGGGTCTTCGGTCCGGCTCACCCTGTTTCAGAAAAGAGTATAAAAAATATAACTTTAATCTGGGGATAACCGAGTTATCCACATCTGTGCATAACCTGTGAAAACAATCGAAGCCGGCACCCTCTGGACCTCCACCGTGGAACGCCTGCGCGCGGAGATCGGCGACGAGAACACCGAGCTCTGGCTCAAGCCGGTGGACGCCCTCACGCTCGAGGACGGGGTCCTGACGCTCAAGGTCCCCAATAAGTTTTTCTCCGACGGCATCAAGGAGCGCTACCAGAAGCGCTTGATCTCCCTGCTGCGCGACGAGGCCGGCTACGAGATCGGCCTCGACTTCCGGGTCGAGCGGGACCTGACGCGCGTGCTCCCTCCGTCGGACCCGGTCCCCGTGGCCTCCCCGCAATCCGACTTCCCCCTCTCCGAGCTCAACCCCCGCTACACGTTCGACTCCTTCGTCATCGGCGAGTCGAACCGCCTGGCCCGCGCGACGGCCGAGTCGATCTCGAAAAGCCCGGGCACGCAGTACAACCCGTACGTGATCTACGGCGACGTCGGCCTCGGCAAAACCCATTTGATGCACGCGATCGGCAACTCGGTCCGGCGCCACCACCCGCGCGCCCGCGTGCTGTACACGACGAGCGAGCACTTCGTCAACGAGTTCATCACCGCGGTGCAGAACAACCAGATCGAGGCCTTCCGCGCCCGCTACCGCTCGCTGGACTGCCTGCTCATCGACGACATCCAATTCCTGATCGCGAAGGACCGCTCCGAGCAGGAGTTTTTCCACACCTTCAACGCGCTCTTCGACTCGCGCAAGCAGATCGTCGTCAGCTCCGACCGCTCGCCCAAGGAGATGTCCCCCCTCGAGAAGCGCCTCGTGTCTCGCCTGGAGTGGGGCTTCGTCGCCGACATCAAGCCTCCGGACCTCGAGACCCGCATCGCGATCCTGCGCAAGAAGGCCGCCCACGAGGACTACGTTGTTCCCGACGACATCATCCTGTTCATCGCCTCCTCGGTCAAGTCCAACGTGCGCGCTCTGGAGGGCTGCCTGACCCGCCTGAAGGCTTTTCAGGCGATGACCGGCGAGCAGCTCTCGATCGACCATGCGCGCGACATCCTGAAGGAGTCGATGGAGCTCGACGACTCGTCTCCGGTGCGGGTCGAAACGATCCAGCGCGTCGTCGCGCTCAAGTACTCCGTCGACGTCAAGGACCTGAAGGGCCATCAGCGAACCGTGTCCATCTCGACGCCCCGCCAGGTCGCGATGTACCTCTCCTGCGTGATGACGGAACTGTCCTCGACGGACATCGGCCGGGCCTTCGGCGGCAAGGACCACTCGACGGTCCTTCACGCGCGCAAGAAGATCGAGAAAATGGTCGCGGCGGACCCCTTCTTCCTGGAAATCATCAACAAGCTGCAGTCCGACATCAAGGCGGCCGAACGATGATGCGGAGACGTGACCGTCGTATTGAGGCTCTGTGACCATGGCTTTGCCGACCTGTGAACAACATGTGTACGTCTTGCGACAAACGTGGATGGCGAGCGGAGCTGGGGATAGTGTGGACAAGCCGCGCGGGTTATGCACAGCCTCCGGGACTTTTTTCTCCTGGGGAAACGGGGTTATCCACCATGCCCCCCGCTCGATGACGGAGAGGATGATTTAAATGAAAATAACCATCAGCAAGGAAGAACTGGCGCGGGGAGTCCAAACGATTCAATCCGCCCTGTCGAGCCGGACCACTTTGCCCATCCTCTTGAACTTCCTCATGGAGACGGAGGACAAGAAGGTGAAGGTCATCTCGACCGATCTGGAGATGGGCGTCAAGCATTACATCAAGGCCGAGATCGAGACGGACGGCTCGATCACCATTCCCGCCAAGAAGTTCGCGGACATCCTCCACAGCCTTCCCGAAGCGCAGGACATCGAGCTGACCGTGGACGCGGGCGGAAAAATCTCCTTGAAGTGCGGCCGGTCCCGCTTTGGAATCGTCGGCTCTCCTAAATCCGAATACCCGGTGCTCCCTGAGTTCAACAAGGCCTCCTCGTTCGAGCTTCCCGCCGGGATCGTGGCCGGCATGATCAAGAAGACGATCTTCGCGGCCTCCTCCGACGAGACCCGCCACGTGCTCAACGGCGTCTTCTGGGCCGCCAAGAAGGGCGTGCTCGAGATGGTGTCGACCGACGGCCGGCGCCTGGCCGTGTGCGCCAAAAAGATACTTCCGAAGGATAAGGAATTCTCGGTCATCGTGCCGACCAAGGTCCTGTCCGAGCTCCTGCGCCTGACGACGCTCCTCGAGATCGAGGAGAACGACGACGAGAAGATCCTCGTGGCCGTGACCGAGAACCAGATCACGTTCCAGCTGAAGGACACGACGATCCTTTCCCGCCTCGTGGGCGGAGCCTTTCCTAATTATGACCAGGTCATCCCGACGAAGCGCGAGGTCATCTTCACCGCCTCGACCAAGGACCTGCTCGCCGTCACCAAGCGCGCCTCGCTGTGCGCCGTGGACCGCGGCGGCTCGGTGAAGTACGCGCTGAAGAAGGGCGCGCTGCACGTGACCTCCTCGAGCCAGAACAACGAATTCAACGAGGATCTGGCCGTCGAGTACGACGGCGCCGATTTCTCCGTGGCGTTCAACCCGCAGTTCGTCGTCGACGCCTTGAAGCACGTCGACACCGACAAGATGACGGTCGCGATGACGAGCCCCGTCAACCCGGCGCTGTTCGAGCCGGCCGGCGGCGAGGGCGAGTATAAGTTCGTCGTCATGCCGATGAGGCTCTGATTTGACGGAAAAGCCGGGCCGGTGGTCGACCGCCGGCGATCTGATTAAGAGTTTTTCGTACCGCGCCGGGACCGTCAACGACAAGCTGGCGCTGCTGAACGCGGTGTGGGACAAGGAGTGCGGCGCCTTCGCGAAGCATTGGGCGCTCGTGGCCGTGAAGAAGGGAACGCTGTTCGTGCGTCCGAAGAGCGCGGCGGCGGCGCAGGAGCTGCAGATGCGGTCGGGAGGGCTGATGAAGGCCCTTAATAAATATTTCAGCCGTCCGTGGATCGTCGCCGTGAAGACGACTTATCGTTAAACTATAAAGGCGCACAGACCGTCGAATTTCCTGGGGGAACCGATGTCCGACGCCGCGATGGAGACGACAGATATGGCCAAGAAGGACGAGAAGTACGACTCATCGAATATTCAGGTTCTCGAGGGGCTCGAGGCCGTGCGTAAGCGCCCCGCGATGTACATCGGCAGCACCGGTCCGTCCGGCCTGCACCACCTGGTGTACGAGGTCGTCGACAACTCCGTCGACGAAATTTTAGCCGGACGCTGCACGACCGTCGACGTGTTCATCCATCAGGGCAACTCGATCACCGTCAAGGACGACGGCTCGGGCATTCCCGTCGATCCGATGAAGGACCCGAAGTTCAAGGGCAAGTCGGCGCTCGAGGTCATCCTGACCGTCCTGCACGCCGGCGGAAAGTTCGATAAGTCGGCGTACAAGGTCTCCGGCGGCCTGCACGGCGTCGGCGTCACCTGCGTCAACGCGCTGTCCGAGTGGCTGAAGGCCGAGATCCATCGCGACGGCAAGATGTGGATTCAGAACTACAAGCGCGGCAAGCCCGAGGCCGACGTGAAGGCCGTGGGCAAGTCCGACAGCCACGGCACCAAGATCTCCTTCAAGCCCGACCCCGACATCTTCAACGGCCACATGTACTCCTTCGAGACCTTGGCCAACCGCCTGCGCGAGCTCGCGTTCCTCAACGCCGGAGCGAAGATCTCGATCACCGACGAGCGCGAGGACAAGCGCCATGCTTTCCATTATGAAGGAGGCATCACGCAGTTCGTCCAGCACCTCAACCAGAACAAGAAGGTCGTCCATCGCGAGCCGATCTCGATCAGCAAGGAAAAGGAGGAAGTCGTCGTCGATTTCGCGATCCAGTACAACGACGACTACTCGGAGACCGTGTTCTCCTTCGTCAACAACATCAAGACGCCCGAGGGCGGGACCCACCTGGCCGGCTTCCGCTCCGCGCTGACCCGCGTCGTCAACGACTACGTCAAGAAATACGACCTCCTCAAGGGTAAGAACTTCAACGTGACCGGTGACGACGTGCGCGAAGGCCTGTGCGCGGTACTCTCCTGCAAGATCCAGAACCCCCAGTTCGAGGGCCAGACGAAGTCGAAGCTCGGCAACGCCGAGGTCGAAGGCATCGTCAAGTCCATCGTCGGCGACGTCCTCGTCACGTTCTTCGAGGAGAACCCGTCGACGGCGAAGTCCATCTGCGCGAAAGCGATCGCCGGCGCCGAGGCCCGCGAGGCCGCGCGCAAGGCGAAAGACCTCACGCGCCGCAAGGGCGTGCTCGACGGCTCGAGTCTCCCGGGCAAGCTCGCCGACTGCCAGGAGCGCGATCCCGAGCGCTCCGAGCTGTTCATCGTCGAGGGCGATTCCGCCGGCGGTTCCGCCAAGCAGGGCCGCGATCGCGTATTCCAGGCGATCCTCCCTATTAAGGGAAAAATCCTGAACGTGGAAAAGGCGCGCCTCGTCAAGATTCTCTCCAACGAAGAAGTTCGGACCTTGATCTCCGCGATCGGCACCGGGATCGGCGAAGGCGAGGACGGCCTCAAGATCGACAAGCTCCGCTACCACAAGCTCATCATCATGGCCGACGCCGACGTCGACGGCCAGCACATCCGCACTTTGATCCTGACCTTCTTCTACCGCCAGATGAAGGCGCTGGTCGAGCGCGGCCACATCTACATCGCCCAGCCGCCGCTGTTCAAGGTCAAGAAGGGCAAGACCGAGATGTACGTGGATACCGAAGAGAAGATGGAGCAGTGGCTGCTGAACGAAGGCCGCTCCTCCCTCGAGGTCACCGCGGTCAACCCGGCCAACGGCAAGTCGAAGAAACTCGACGCCGAGGACCTGCGCGACCTCCTCAAGCTGCTGGCCGAGCTCGAGAGCCTGATCCGCCACATCGGCCGCAAGAGCCTTCACCTCGAGGATTTCCTCGAGTACCAGAACGCCGGCAAGCTGCCGCTCTACCGCGTCGAGAAGAGCGCGGGCGAGTACGAGTTCTTCTATTCCGACAAGGAGTGGAAGATCTACCGCGACGCCTACGTCGCGGAGCAGAAGAAGAAGCTCGTCGACGAGCGCGCCGAGAAGAAGAAGGCCCCCGCGGCCAAGGGCGCGCCGGAAGCCGAGGCCGTCGAGGACTCCGCGCTCAGCGAGGCCGACGAGGAATCCCTCGAGCCCGACGTGCAGGAGCTTTGGGAGATGGCGAAGCTCGAGAGCCTGTCCAAGAAGTTCAAGGACATGGGCCTCGATCTGAAGTGGTACGACGTGATGCGCGACGAGAAGACCAAGCCCCTTTTCCGGGCGAAGACCTCCCACACCGAGATCGACGGCTATAGCCTCAAGGACCTGCTCGAGATGGTCCGCGACGCGGGACGCCACGGCGCGCAGATCCAGCGCTACAAAGGTCTCGGTGAAATGAACCCCGACCAGCTGTGGGAAACCACGATGGACCCGAAGCGCCGCCGCCTGCTTCAGGTCAAGGTCGTGGACGCCGCCGACACGGAAAGCGCCTTCGTCACGCTGATGGGCGACAAGGTGGAGCCGCGCCGGCTGTTCATCGAGAAGCACGCCAAAGAAGTGAAGAACCTCGACATTTAATTTAACGAGAGAGAGACAAGAACATGAGCAAACCCGACAACCAGCCGGACCTCACTCCCGAACCCATCGGCAACATCATCCAGCGCGACCTCGGCGCCGAGATGCGCGGCTCCTATCTCGACTACTCGATGTCGGTCATCGTCGGCCGCGCCCTGCCCGACGTGCGCGACGGCTTGAAGCCCGTCCATCGCCGCATCCTGTACGCGATGCACGACGAAGGCCTCGCCTCGAACAAGAAGTACTCGAAATGCGCCGGCGTCGTCGGTGAAGTCCTGAAGAAGTACCACCCGCACGGCGATTCCGCCGTGTACGACGCGATGGTGCGCATGGTCCAGGAGTTTTCCCTCCTTCACCCGCTCATCGACGGTCAGGGCAACTTCGGCTCGGTCGACGGCGACCCCGCGGCCGCCTACCGCTACACCGAGGCCCGCCTCGCCAAGATCGCCGAGGAAGTGATGGCCGACATAGACCAGGACACGGTCGACTTCTCCGCCAACTTCGACGGCACCACGACCGAGCCCACCGTTATGCCCGCGAAGGTTCCCAACCTGCTCGTCAACGGCAGCTCGGGCATCGCCGTCGGCATGGCGACCAACATCCCCCCGCACAACCTGTCCGAGGTCTGCGAGGCGGCGATCACCTTGATCAAGGACCCGAAGATCGAGAGCAAAGAGCTCATGAAGATCATCAAGGGCCCCGACTTCCCCACGGGCGGCATCGTGCGCGGCAAGGCCGGCATCAAGGACTACTTCGAAACAGGAAGGGGATCCGTCAGAGTTCAGTCCAAAACCAACATCGAGGACATCAAGGGCAACCGCCAGGCGATCATCATCGACGAGCTTCCTTACCAGGTCAACAAGGCGACCTTGCTCGAGACGATCGCCGAGCTCGTGCGCGACAAGAAGATCCCCGACATCTCCGACATCCGCGACGAGTCCGACCGCACCGGCATGCGCGTGGTCATCGAGATCAAGCGCGACGGCAACGCGAACGTCGTCCTGAACCAGCTGCTCAAGCACACGCAGATGGAGACGACCTTCGGCGTGATCCTGCTCTCCCTCGTCGACGGCCGCCCCCGCGTCCTGGGCGTGCGCGACATGCTCGGCCACTTCATCCAGCATCGCAAGGTCGTCGTCACCCGCCGCACGAAGTTCCAGCTGCGCAAGTGCCTCGACCGCGCCCACATCCTGGAGGGCCTGATCACCGCGATCAAGAACATCGACCGCGTCATCAAGATCATTCGCGCCGCCAAGGACACCGACAACGCGCGCACGGAGCTGATGGAGGCCTTCGAGCTGTCGAAGGCCCAGACCAACGCGATCCTCGAGATGCGCCTCGCCGCGCTGACGAAGCTGTCGGTCGGCGATCTGCAGGACGAGTACGACGGCCTGGTCAAGAAGATCGCGGAGTACAAGGCGATCCTGGCCGACATCAAGAAGGTCTACGCGATCGTGATCAAGGAGCTCGAGGGCGTCAAGGAAGCCTTCGGCAAGTCGCGCCAGACGCAGATCACGTCCGAGGCGGCCGAGATGTCGCTCGAGGACCTCATCCAGAAGGAGGACGTCGTCATCTCCCTCTCGAACACCGGCTACGTCAAGCGCATCCCGGTCGCGACGTACGTCGCGCAGGGACGCGGCGGCAAAGGCATCACCGGCGCGGACGTGAAGGAAGAGGATTTCATCGAGCACTTCTTCGTCACCGACACGCACGCCGCGCTGCTCTTCTTCACGAACCGGGGACGGGTCTTCGCGCTGCGCGCGTACGAGATCCCCGAAGGCAACCGCACCTCGCGCGGCAAAGCCGTGGTCAATCTCTTGGCCCTCACCGGCGAAGAGAAGGTCACCTCGGCCATCGCGATCCGCTCGTTCGAGGAGAAGAAAGGCCAGGAGACCTTCCTGGCCATGGCCACGCGCAACGGAACCGTGAAGAAAACTCCGTTGTCGGACTTCGAGAACATCCGCCGCTCGGGCATCATCGCCATTACGCTCGACGAAGGCGACGTCCTCGTCGAGGTTCAGCATACATCAGGTAAAGATGAGCTCCTGGTTGCAACTAAAGACGGCATGGTCATCCGCTTCCCGGAGAGCGACATCCGCTCGATGGGCCGCGGCGCGGCCGGCGTCCGGGGCATCCGCGTCGACAAGGCGGACCAGGTCGTCGGCATGGAGGTCTTCCCGCCGAACTCGAGGAAGACCCTGCTGACGGTCTGCGAGCACGGCCACGGCAAGCGCACCGAGCTCAACGAGTACCGCGGCCAGCATCGCGGCGGCGGCGGCATCATCACCATCAAGACGACGGACCGCAACGGCTCCGTGATCGGCGTGAAGCTCGTCACCAACGACGACGATCTGATGGTGATGACCGAGCAGGGCAAGGCGATCCGCCTGCGCTGCAAGGACATCAAGACCATCTCGCGCAACACCCAGGGCGTGCGTCTTGTGCGCCTCGACGAGTCGGACAAGGTGGCGCGCGTCGCTCCGATCGCGGTCGAGCCTCCGGTGACGCCGAATCCCGACCTGCCGCTCGATGGCGGCAAGAAGTGAGGCCGACGCGTTGAAACGAGTCCTTTCGGTCCTGGCGTTCGCGGCCTTCGCGGCCGCGGGCGCCAGGGCCGAGCTTTTCCTGGAGAGCGTGTCCTGGCAGCGCGGGCGCGTCGAGAAGGGTCGCGTCGCGTCCTGGGATGACGCGACCCGTCTCGTCGACGCGCCGCCGAAGCTCGAGACGCGCCTGCGGGCGCGGCTGACGCTGAAGAACCGCGGCCCGAAGGCGGCGGAAGGCGTCCTGCTGCGCTACAGCATGATCGGGCGCCTGCTGCCGCTCGCGGGCGAAGCGCCCGAAGGCGCCTGGGGCGTGCCGTTCCTCGTGGACGAGAAGCGCGTGCCGAAGGTCGGCCCGAACAAGACGCTCGACGTTTTTCTCACGACCTCTCCCGCGCTGGAGCTGTATCTGGCCAAGCTCTCGCGCGCGGGCTGGTGGGCGGACCGCGTGAAGCTCCAGGTCATGATCGAGCCTCATCCGGGAGCGCTCGAGGTCCGGTCCCTCGACAGCGTGCTCGAGGTGGCGAAATGATCGATCTCGGCGGCGCGCGAAAAAACGCCGCCGCGATCCGGGCGGCGCTGGCCGCGCGCAATCCCAAGCTCGGCGACGCGTTCGACGCGCTCCTGAAGCTCGACGAATCGCACCGGGCGATCATGATCGAGGTGGAGGCGATGCGCGCTCAGCGCAACGCCGCGTCCTCGGCGATCGGCAAGGCCATGGCCGCCAAGGACCCGGCGACCGCCGACAAGCTCAAGGCCGAGGTCTCCGAACTCAAA
>JAHFCD010000390.1 GCA_023249695.1 Elusimicrobiota bacterium | reverse complement strand
CGGCGGGGCCGCCGCCTTCGCCGCCGCGGGCGCGATCGGCTTGGCCGCGGCCGGGGCGACGGCGAGCGGAACCGGAGCCACGGCCGGGGCCGCGGCCATCAAGCCCGCGCCCGCCAACGACGGCACGCTCAGCTGGATCGGGATCGGGGCGCCCAAAGACGAGCCGGCGGCTCCCGTCCTCCCGCCGGGCGACAATTCGCCGGCGACGGGGGCCTCGATCTGACCGGCCGAAACGGAGCCGGCCAGCCCCCACAGAAAAATCGCCCGGAGGGCCGCGGCGCTCACCCTAATGTCCCTGATCCTCGCCGGTCTTCACCGACTCGAGCCGGCGGATCAAGCGTTCGAAGGTCGCCTTGAAGCCGCCCGTAAACGGCTCCGAGACCACTCGCAAGGTGCCGAGCCGCCCCACGCGGCCGCGCGGGATCAGGCCCCGGCCCGGCGCTTCCGCGCGCAGGCGCGCGAGCTGCTCGGCCGGCAGCACCTTCCCGGCGTCGAGCTTCTCGGCGAACTTCTCCTCGATGAGCCGCGCGGCCTCGGCCGCGTCCCGGCCGACGAGCATGAACTCCTTGCCGCCGACGCGCACGGGCTCCTCGACGTCGTAGCCGAGCTTGCGCAAAGCGTTCACCTCGGTGCGCGCGATCAAGCCGAGCTTCTTGAGATAGAGGTCGCCGGCGTCATGGCCGAGCACGTCGTTGACGGCCTTGAAGTTTCGCGCCGAGATCATCGCCGTCGCGCCGCGGCCCTCGTAGGCCGTCTCCCAGCGCGCGCGGGACAGGTCGACCCACTCGGCGGTCTTCGTCAGCGTGAGCGGATCCCGGAACGCAGCGTCGATGAACACCGCGTATTCCTTCTCGGTGAGTTTTTCCTTGAGCTCGCCGATCTCCCGGAGCTTGTCCGGCCGCGGCGCGAACGGCGGCGGATCCCCGAGGTCCGCGACGCTCCGAGCCAGGTTCACCAGCTCGCGCATGCGCGTGAAGCTCAGGCTGCCGGGAACCTCCACGACGGCCTCGCCGCGCAGACCCTCGGCCTTGGCCTTGTTGAGCACCCCGTCGGCGGCCTTCAGCGTCGCGTCGAAGCCGCGTCCCCCCGTGCGCGCGATGCCGTAGGTGAAGTCGCCGACCGGGCCGGTGCGCTTCATGCGCGTCATCGCGGCGTCGATCGCGATACGCTCGCGGCCTCCCGGAACGATGCCCTCGCCGTTGGGTCCGACCTTCGCGTCGCGCAGGACCTGCTCGGGCGGGAAGGCCTTGAGCATCCTCTCGGCGAAGCCGATGACGTCGTCGACCGAGCCGAACACGACGATCTCCTCGCCGCCGAGCCGCCCGACGTGGACGCCGGCCTTCTTCGCGATCCGATTGATCTTCGGCCCCGCGTCGGCCAGCATGCCGTCGCCCATCTCCTTTCCGGCCACCGGCCCGTGCACGTCGGCGAGCCCCGCGTTGACCGCGCCGAAGTTGTTCATGTCGAGCATCGCGACCGTCGGCTCCTTCACGCCCTTGAGCAAAACCTCCGCCTTCTCCATGATGAAGGCGCGGTTGGGCAAGCCGGTCAGGCCGTCGGTGTAGAAGATCTCCTCGGCCTTCCTGAACAGATCGCCCTGGCCGCGCGCCTCGAGCAGGAGCTGCATCTGCCGCAGCGGCGAGGGCTTGTCCGCGGCCTGGCGGGCGGTCACGGCGTCGGGCGGACCGTCGTAGAAATCATCGAGCGCGAGCTCCCCCTGGCTCTCCTCGCCGCTCGGCGTCCGGCCCTGATCGAAAAAGGCCCGGCCCGGATCGGCGGCGCCTTCATGATCGGGCCGCTCCGGCGTCGCGGCCGCGGACGCGGCCCCCTCCGCGATCGCCCGCGGCTTAGCCGTCGCCACGGCGGACGCCGGCAGCGCCGGCAAAGCCGCGACGGCGACGGCGGCGACGGCCGGCTGCAACGCGACCGGCGCGACGCCGGCCGTCAGGACGAGGCTCGGCGCCAAAGCGGGCGCCAGGGCCGGCGCTCCCGCGGCCGTCAACGACGGCACGGTCATCTGTATCGGGACTGGGGCGCCCAGCGACGAGCCGACCGCGCCCGTCTGCACTCCCGGCACGACCTGGCCGGACACGGGAGCCTCGATCTGGCCGGCCAAAACAGGGCCGGCCAAAGCCAATATGAGAAGAAGCGCCCGGGGGGTCGAGGGGCTCACACCCCCAATATAACAGGAGTACGGAGGCCTCGCCAGAGGGATATTCACCATGTTCACGGGGTTTCGGGCGGCGGATGGGAGACAGGTTTATCTCAAGATAATCGAACGAGGATATCTCTATTTGAACGGCATGGCGCCTTCGGCGCCATGCCGTTCAATCGCCCGGATTCAAAACCCCGTGAACTTGGAGAGATATTCTTCGGATCCGGCTTGACCGGGGGACCGGATTAGACGAGAATGAATCATGCCCTTCGGCCCCGGCGCGACGGTCTTTTTGGCGGCCTGCGTGTTCTTCGCGGGGATCGTGGACGCGCTGGCCGGCGGCGGCGGCCTGATCACCTTGCCCGCCTACCTGGCCGTCGGCCTCAACCCCGCCTTGGTCCTCGGCACCAACAAGCTCTCCTCCTGTCTCGGCACCGTGGTCTCGACCGTGCGCTACCACCGCGCGCTGAAGTTTTCGATCGTGGATTTCCTGCCCGTGATCGCGGCCTCGATGCTCGGCTCCTGGCTCGGCGCGCGCGCCGCCATCCTCGTCGACCCGTCCTGGATCCGGCCGATGCTGCTCGCCGCCCTTCCGGTCGTGGCCTGGCTCGTCTGGTCGAAAAAAGACTTCGGCTCGACCGACGACAGCGGCCGCCTCTCCGCCGCCGAAAGGCGGCGCCGCGGGCTCCTCGTCGCCGCCCCGATCGGCGCCTACGACGGCTTCTTCGGCCCCGGCACGGGCACCTTCTTCGCGATCGCCTTCGCGCGCTGGGGCCGGCACGACCTGCTCGGCGCCACCGCGCGCGCGAAGATCCTCAACCTCGTCTCGAACCTCGGCGCGCTCGGCGCCTTCATCTGGGCCGGCCGCCTCGACTGGAAGGTCGGCCTCTCGATGAGCCTGCTCTCGATCGCGGGCCACTGGGTCGGCTCCCACCTCGGCGTCCGCCGCGGCGCGGCCCTGATCCGCCCGGTCGTCGCCCTCGTCTGCGCCGGCCTATTCGCCAAGGTGCTCTTCGACGCGATACGGTGATATGATCTCCCGGTGAGCGAACGACTGATCGCCGTCTACGAGGTCCCCGGCCCGGCCGCCGAAGCCGAAAAGACCGCCCGCGCGATC
>JAHFCD010000389.1 GCA_023249695.1 Elusimicrobiota bacterium | reverse complement strand
GACGATCTCCAGCTTCGGCCATTCGGCTTTGAGCTTGTCGGTCATGGCACCCTCCCTTGGACGCGTGATCATCACCCGATCGGGGACGCTGGTTCCACCTTGTGGAATAGTTGCCGATATATTCGGCTTGTGTGACTCCACGAAGTGGGCTAAAATTCGAGGAGACCGGACTAGACAGCTCCTTCGCGGGGATTCATCTTGACCACAAGCATCTGCAGTCATTCGTCCGGCCCCCAAAGTGTTGGTGGGCTGAAGGCGGGAAACGTCTTTGTTATTTTTCATCGCGAAGGAGCATTGAGGCTTTGTTGTATACATGTTAACAGGTATACACATTGCCGTCAAGCGCCATGAGCAATTCTCAGACGGTAAAAAAGGGCGCGATGATTGCAGGACGCGTGACGCCGGAATTCAGAAAAAGGTTTTCGGTCGCCTGCGCGATGAATGAATGGACCGTCCAGGAAGCGATTGAGCGCGTGCTCGGTCAGTGGGTTGACGAGACGCTGCGAAGCCAGTCACGGCCTGGCGGCATGTTCTCCGCGCCGAAAAGCGGAGCTTGGGAGGGTTCGATGGTGCAGGAGCCCGCTACATCCTACGGACGGCGCAAACGAGCGCCTGGACCAACGCCAAAATCCCGGCGTGCGCGATGATGAGCCTCTGCTTCTCGATGCCTCGTTCGCGCACGCAGATGGCGACGCGGCCGCCGCGCTCGGTCCCGACCTTGCAGATGGCCACACGCGAGGCGCCGAACCGTGTGGCCATCACCTTCGAGCAGAGAGGGATCAGATCGCATTTTTCGCACATGCGCCCTTATTATTGTAAGGAAACGAGGCCCGCGCGATTTATTCCGTGTTGCGAATTGGATATTACAATAGCTTTCAATCGAAGCATCCGGCGGATATGTTAAAAATCGCCTCAACGTTCCTCGCCCTGTTCGCGATCGTCACTCAATTCGGATGTGCCACGCTCATCAATGGCAGCTATCAAAAAGTCCGCGTGAACACTGACCCGGAGGGCGCTAAATGCACCGTCTGGGAACGATCGTTTATTACTCCAGCGAAGATCTCGTTGTGGCGCGGAACGAATCACCCGATCGTGTGCCGCCTGGCCGGCTTCGAGCCGGCCTCGGCGATGATCTCGGGGCGTCTCAGCGGCTGGGCGCTCGTCGACGCCCCGGGCATCCTTCCACTTTTGCTCGCTTTTGAAACGGGCGCGGCCTTCAGACTTATGCCCGAGGAATTGACGCTGTACCTGCATTCCGATCAAGACTCTCCGGCGGTGCCTCTGAAACATTCAGGCGGGCAGTGACCCATGGGGCGTAGCGCCGGCTTCTCGGTCTACATCGACCCCTTCACCACGAAGCGCGGCTTCAAGACCTACCGCGTGCGACGGGAGTTCCGCGGCCGCGAGCTGCCGCCGATCCCCTGCGGCGCCGACCACGCCCTCGCCAAGCGGCTCCGCGACGACTGGCGCGCCAAGCTGCGCCGGCGCAAGCTCCGGCTGCGCGCGATCGAGGACATGGGCCTGGCCGAATGGGCCGAGGCCGACATCAAGAACCGAAGCGGTAAGATGGCCGCGACCACCCAGCGCCACTCTCGGCGCGCCTACGACCTCTTGGTCGAGTTCCTGGGCGCGGAGGCGGCGCTCGGCGACGTCGATCGCGACACGATCCGGGACTTCATCGCCTGGCTCGCCACCTACGAGATCCGCGACGGCAAGGTCTTCCACGCCAACGGCGCGCGGATCTACCTCCGGTCCCTGAAGGCCGGCCTGCGCCGCGCGCTCAAGGACGGCCGCCTCGAGGAGGACCCGTTCTTCGGCGCCGAACTGCCGGCTGAGATCTCCGTGGCCCACCCGCCGAGCGACGACGAGCTCGAGAAGCTCTGGCGCGAGCTGTCGGAGGATTCCCGCCGCGCGGTCACCGTCTACCTGGGCCTCGGGCTGCGCCGCAGCGAGCTGCTCACGATCGACCGGACGAGCATCCTGCCGCCGGCGGAGAAAGGCGGCGCGCCGCGGCTGCGCGTGCGCAAGGCCAAGACGCGGCGCGGGGCCGTGGAGTTCAAGGTGCTGGCGATCCCGCCGGACGTGTGGGCGGCGATGCAGCCGATCCCGGACGACGGCCCCATGTTCAGGTTCTATCCCACCACCCTATCAGCTATAATACGGAAGGCTCGCAAGAAGGCGGGGCTCGAACGGATCCGGCTCCACGACATGCGCCACCGGTGGGCGACGAAGCTCATGAGCCGGACGGGAAACAAGTACGCGGTGATGCAGGTCGGAGGCTGGACGTCGGAGGCGGCGATGAGCCGCTACCAGCACGAGACGGCCGAGTACGCGGACGTGACTTTGCAGTTGGGAGCCGTTGCTCCCCCGGCCCTCCCCCGAATTAGACCCGGGAAAGGCCGCGGGAAAAGCGATTCCCCGTCGTAGCCGAGCCGGTAGCTCAGGGGTAGAGCATGTGCCTTTTAAGCATCTTGCGCCCCGTCGAGGAATCGGCCCCGACCGCGCCTCCGTCGAGAACGGGCGCATAAACACGACCGCCCCGACCGCTCCGGACGCCTGTTTCGCCGATCTTCCCCCGACCCTCCCCCGACGGAAATAGGCCCGCCCCGCGCGGGAGACGGACGCGGGGCGGGGTAGGACGGCCGTCGTCGCGGCTTACGCCGGGCCGAGGCGCTTCTCGAGGCGGACCTGCTCGCCGCGCTCGCCGGCGCCGACGATCGAGCCTCGGGCGCTGTGGAAGTAGCGCACCCAGGTCGTCGTCAGGTGCTTGATCGAGCCGTCCGCGGTCACGCCGACCTTGACGATCCAGCCGCCGATGTTCGGGCTGGCGTGCTTCCTCTTCAGGTAAAGCGTCTGGTCCTCGAAGGTCCCGCAGTAAAAGCCGGCGATCCCCCGATAGTCGGGCAGGAAGTTCACCTGATGGGTGTGGCCCATGAAGATGAGCTGGGGCTTCATTCCGGGCGGGATCTGCTCGATCTCCTTCTGCATGTGGTAGCTCAGGGCGTATGCGCCTGCCTTGTCGGGATGGTGCAGTTCAACCTTGATCGTCTTCTTGGCACCGGGCACCTCGAGGTCGATCATGGCCGAGTAAAAGCCGTACTGCTCGACGTCGGGGCGCTCGCGCGCGATCGCCTCCATGGCGTCGCAGCCGGCGGCGTGCATGAGGCTCTCGTCGTGGTTGCCTCCGATCATCTTGTAGCTGAGCCCCTGGCGCTTCGGCAGCCCGGCGACGGCCGCCGCGACCTGATGCTTCGCGCCCCAGCCCGTCACCTCGTTAAGC
>JAHFCD010000388.1 GCA_023249695.1 Elusimicrobiota bacterium | reverse complement strand
CGATCATCCGAAGATCCTGGCGGCGGTCATGAACAACAAGATGGTCGTGGACGCCGTCATGGCCCGGGGCCGCGTCAAGGAGAACTGCGAAAGCGGCGGCGCGCTGAAGACCTACCTCTCCGATCCGAACAGCGGCGGCATGACCAAGGTCTTCCCGGTGATCCAGCAGGCGCTGAGCCGGCCCGCGACCTCGTCGGCGCTCGTGTCGGCGCTCGCGGGCACCGAGATGGTCAAGCGCCTCAGCTCCTGTCCGTCCCTGACGGCGATCTCCAACGACTCGAGCGCGATCGTGAGCATCGCGGTGTCCAACCCGAAGGCGCTGGGCCTCGTGATGGACCCGCGCGGGGCGGCCGCCCTGGCCTCCAATCCCCAGGCGGCCGGCCTGCTCGCCGGGCTTCAGTCGAAGATGGGCGGGAAGTAGCCGCTTAAGCGCCGGCGAGCTTCGCGGCGAGCTCGTTGACGCCCTTGAGGTCGAGCTTGCCGGTGCCGAGCAGGGGAATCTGCTCGATCTTGTGGAATGAGCCGCGCGCCGGCAGCCACAGGTTCGGCACGCCGGACGCGCGCATCTTCCCGAGGAGCGCGTCGATGTCGCCGTCCCAATTGGAGTACAGCACGACGAGCTTCTCGCCGCGCTTCTCGTCCTTCACGCCGGTGACGACGAAGGTCATGTCGGTCAGCCCCGCGGCCTGCTGGAGCTTCTCCTCGACGGCCGTGTGCGAGACCATCTCGCCGGCGAGCTTCGAGAAGCGGGACAGCCGGCCGGTGATCGAGATGAAGCCGTCGCGGTCGATCGTGCCGAGGTCGCCGGTGATGTACCAGCCGTCTTGAAGGACTTCCGCGGTCTTCTCGGGCTGGCCGAGATAGCCCTTCATCACGTGGGGGCCTTTGACCATCAGCATGCCGACCTCGCCGTCGGGAACCGGCCGGCCGGTCGCGAGGTCCACGGCCTTGACCGCCGTGCCGGGCAGCGCGCGGCCGACGGAGCCGGCCTTCGCGCCCTTCTGCGCGCCCGCGTCGGGCGTGCCGGCGGAGGCGACGGGGGACAGCTCGGTGGCGCCGTAGCCCTCGTAGGGCCGCACGCCGAACTTCGCCTCGAACTCGTCGGCGACGGTGTCGCGCAGCTTCTCGGCGCCGGCGATCACCAGGCGTAGGTTCTTGAAGGCCTCGGCCGGAACCTTCTGCGAGTAGCGCTGGAGGAAGGCGGGCGTGGCGAGCAGCAAGGTCGGCTTCATCTTGGCCGCGAGCTTGCCGATCGCCTCGGCCTGCATCGGGTGCGTGTGGTAAGCCGCGGACATCCCGGAGACGAGCGGCATCCACAGCGTCACCGTGTAGCCGAACGAGTGGAAGAACGGGAGGACGCCGAGCATCGCGTCGCGCTTCGCCCAGGGCAGGATCTCGCGCACCATCTCGACGTTGGCGAGCACGTTCGCGTGAGTGAGGACGACGCCCTTGGGGAGGGCGCTCGAGCCGCTCGTGAAGAGGATCGTCGCGGTGTCGTCGAGGCTCCGGGACGCCTTGGACAGGAACAGCCTCTCCGCCCATGACGCGGGCAGCGCCTTCAGCAGGAGGTACATCGCGGTCTTCTT
The DNA here is from genome assembly GCA_023249695.1 of Elusimicrobiota bacterium. Lineage (GTDB taxonomy): Bacteria > Elusimicrobiota > Elusimicrobia > UBA1565 > UBA9628 > GWA2-66-18. The sequence continues at coordinate 1,698 of JAHFCD010000388.1, read as the reverse complement.
CCACTTCGGAATCTTCGGCGCGAGGTCCTCGAGGTAGACGATCGTCTTGCCGGCCGGAAGCTCGAAGCCGCGGTCGGCCTTGAGCGCGTCGACGAACTTGCGCGAGGTCACGATCGTGCGGATCTCCGCGCTCGCGAGCGCGTACTCGACGGCGTCCTTGCTCGCGGTGTAGTTGAGGTTGACCGGCACGCGGCCGACGGAGGCGAGCGCCAGGTTGGCGAGCGCGCCCCCGGCCGACGGGGGCAGGAGCACGGCGGCGTTGATCTGGCCGGGAAGCTCGGCGTCGAGGACGCGGCCGAGCAGCAGGGCTCCGGTCAGCGCCTTGCCGTAGGTCAGGTCGGCGCCCATCGAGTCGGCGATCGCGGGATTCTTCCAGGACTTCTGCGCGGCGGCGAAGAATTCGCGCACGAGGGTCTTGCGGCGCGAGCGGACGCGGTCCTCCATCGCCGCGGCGCCGAGCTCGGCGACCGCGAGGCGGGCGGCCTGGGCCTTCGGCTCGGAGATCGCGGGGCCGAAGCGAACGGACACCGGGCGCGGCAGCTCCTTGAGGCGGCTCCAGAGCGACGGGCCTTTCTGCATCGAGAACACCGAGCCCCACAGGCCGTCGAGGTAGGCGGGGATCACCGGCGCCGGGGCGCCTTCGACGATGCGCTCGAAGCCGCGGCGGAAGCCGATCATGTTGCCGGTCATCGTGAGCTGGCCCTCGGGGAAGATCACGACGCTTTGGCCGCCGCGGATCGCGCGGCGGGCGGTCTCGAGCGAGGCCTCGATCGCGGCGGGGCCGTCCTTCGAGGAGACGGGGATCGCCCCGATCGCGGCGAGCAGGCGCGGGGCCTTGTCGAAAATCTGGCGCTTCATCATGAAGCGCATCGGCCGGTCCGCGGCGAAGGAGATCAGGATCGCGTCGACGTACGAGATGTGGTTGGGGACGATCACGGCCGGTCCGGAGGGCAGGTTCTCGAGGCCGGAGACCGCGGCCTTGTAGAACAGGCGCACGAACGGGCGGATGACGAGGCGCGCGAGGCCGTAGCGGCGGAAGAACAGCGGGCGGTCGATCGGGGCCTGCGCCGCGGGGACGGCGGACGGCTGCGGCGCCTCGCCGGCGGCGGGGGCCGAGAGAGCGGGCGACAGGGAGAACGAGCCCGCGACGGCCTCCGCTTCGGGCTTGAGCGCGAGCGAGGCGTCGAAGGACGCTCCGACGGCGGCCTTCGCGCCGGCGACCGGCATCTTCGGATCGGGGAGAACGGCGGCGGCGGCGCGGACGGCCGCGAGCGCCGGGGCCGCGGCGCTCGGCGTCAACGCGGGGGCCGGAGCGAGCGCGGGCGCCGTAAAAGACAGCGCGGGAGCGGTCAGGGTCGGGGCGGAGAGAGCGGGAACGGCCATGGACGGCGTGAACGCGGGCGCCGAGAGGCGCGGGGCGGCCTCGAGCACGGGCAGGCGCACGACGCCGGCGACGGAGGAGACGGGGAGGGCGAGAAGGAGGAGAATTCGAGGGATCATGGGCCTATTTTATGCGGAATCGCCGTCGAGAGCCTAGGGCTGAAAGACCTAAAATGACAAGGTCTTAAGCCCCTTGGAGGAAGCTTCGCGTTCCTTCATAATAGAGTCATGCTCCGATCCCTCATGGCGGCGTGGCTCCTGGCGTCGCCCCTGTCCGCCCAGGTCGTCTCGGTCAAGACCGCGCTGCCCGTCGTCACG
>JAHFCD010000387.1 GCA_023249695.1 Elusimicrobiota bacterium | reverse complement strand
ATGAGCTCGCAGGCGGAGTCGATCTCCGCCTGATAGAGGTTCTTCGACTGGTTGAGCATCGTGGCGGCGTTGATCGTCCAGCGCCAGTCGTTGGCGAGGAGGTCGGCGGCCTTGAGGAAGACGCCCGCGCGGGCCTCGAAGGGAAGAGCGGCCCAGTCCTTGCGGGCCTTGAGCGCGGCGGCGATCGCCTTCTTGGCGTCGGCGGCGGTGCCTTCGTGGTACTTGCCGATGAGCTGGGCGTGATCGTAAGGCGAGCGGATCTCGAGCTTCTTGCCGGTGCGGACTTCCGCGCCGCCGATGACCATGGGAATGTCCACGACCTTGGCTTTCATCGCGTTGAGGCGCGCGAAGAACTTGACGCGCTCGGGGCTGCCGGGGGCGTAGTTGAGGACGGGCTCGTTGATCGGCTTGGGGACGGAGAATCGGGCGTTGCTCATAGCCGGATAATAACAAAGAGGCGGGCCGTCCGACGAGGCCGATGGCGGAGCCTCCGTTTTCTCACTATAATCGCGAGCGCATGCATAAGCCCGCCCCGATCGTCTTTATCCACGGCCTGATCGGCACGCTCCAAGAGCCCGATCTGCCGGGGTCCTTCGAGCCCGGAAGGGCGCTGGCGCCCGACCTGCTCGGCTACGGTTCGCTCAGCGGCGTGGCGCCGGCCGAGGTGAGCCTGCCCGCCCAGGTCGCCCACCTGCGGGAGACGATCGAGCGGAGCTTCGGAGCCGAACCCGTGCACCTGGTCGGGCACTCGATCGGCGGGGCCCTCGCCGGACTTTTCGCGCATGAGTTCGCGGAGCGCGTCAGCGCCCTCGTCAGCGTCGAGGGCAACTTCACGCTGAAGGACGCGTTCTGGTCGTCCGCGGTGGCGAAGATGACGCCGGAGGAGGCCGGCCGCATGCTCGATGGATTCCGCCAAGATCCCGGGGCCTGGCTCGCCCGCTCCGGCATCGCGCCGCAACCGCATGACGTGGAAATCGCAAATCGCTGGTTGTCCCGGCAGCCGGCTTCGACGATCCGGGCGATGGCGCGGTCGGCCGTCGCGGAAACGGGCTCGCCGGACTATCTTCCGAAGCTCCGCGCCGTGTTCTCCCGTCATCGCGTCCACCTCATCGCCGGTGCGCGCTCCCGCCCGGGCTGGGACGCCCCGGGCTGGGCCCTCAGCGAGGCGGCGAGCCTGACCGTCATACCTGGCGCCGGGCACATGATGATGCTCGAAAATCCCGCGGGCTTCGCGGCCGCGGTCAAGACGACGCTGTAAGTTCCGGCGGCCGGCCGGAGTAGAGGTCTCGTGACGCGACCCTCTCGGCGTGCCGTCGTCCTGCTGGCCGCCGCCGCGGCGGGCCTCCTGATTTTCGGACGGCGCCACACGTATCGCGGACCGTCGGTCGAGCCGGCGGCCTGGAATTCGAAGGTGGAGCGCGCGATGATCGTCGCGGAGGCGCGCAAGCTCGTCGGGGTGTGGTACGACCCGGCCCAGGGCTACTTCGGCGACATCGGCGGGAAGTTGGGGCTGATCGTGTGCATGGACGTGCCGCGCATCGCCTATCGCAACGCCGGGGCTTCTTTGCGCCGGCTCCTGGAGGCCGATTACGCCGCGCATCCCGGGCATTATGGAAAGCGGGACGGCCGCCCCGGCGACCCCTACTTCGAGCGGCGCGCCCGGAATCTGTATTCGTACTGCAAGCACAACGGCTGCCTGGACATGAGCGGGCCGCCCGAGCCGGGAGACGTCGTCTTCATGAGCCGGGGCCGCGGCGGCTGGATTTCGCACATCGCCTTGGTCAGCGAGGTCGGGGACGGGGCCTACCGGGTCGTGGAGTCGTCGCGCGACGAGTGGTACCTGACGCGGGAGGAGGACGGCGGGCGGATGCTCGGCCGCGGCTGGGTGTTCCGCGGCTTCGGACGGCCGCTGGGACGGCGAAAAAGGGAGGCGTGATATGAGCTTGAAATGGATGTCTGGCGCGGCGGCGGTCGTCTTGACGCTCGGAGGCGGGTGGGCGTACAGCCGCGCGGGCGCGCCCGGCTCGAGCGAGCTGTTCCTGACGGCGAGCAGTGGGCAGGTCCGCGTCGGCGAGCCGGTCGAGCTGAAGCTCGAGCTGTACACGACCGGGCGGGTGACGGTCCGGCGGGACCTGCCGGGGAATTTCGGCGTGACGATCGGGACGGCCGAGATCGGAGCGGCGTCGGGCCCGCTCGGGTCCGGCCTGAGACTCTCCGTGAATCCGGGACAGGCCCGCGTCGCCGCGGACGAGAAGGTCTCGGTCACGATCAAGGGGGTTTTCCGGATGGGCAAGCGCGGCGTCGTCGCGTTCGTCCCGGACGGAGGATCGCCCGTCGGCCTCGGCCCGCTGGGGACCTATGACGTGCGGGCGAGCTTCACCCCTTACACCGATGACCCGCGGGCGATGTACCGGGGAGAGGCGTTCGCCAAGCCGCTGCGCCTGACCGTGGTCAGGAAATAGCGGGGCGCGGCGCCCGAGAGACAGGTTTATCTCAAGATAAACCGGCGCGCGGCCTCGATCGGAGCGGGACTATCCTCAAGGATAGTCCCGCGAGCGGCGAGGAAGTTCTTCACCAAGCTCCACCGGTGGAATTTCGGGGCCGGCTTTCAACCGACAGCGTGCCATTGCGCGATGGCGGTTTAGCCATTACAATTCGGGCGATGAGCGTTTCCGCGCACCTGACGCCCGAGCCGGAGCGGCGCCTGTGGCTGATCCTCGAGAGCATGAGGCACGCCGTGGACTCGGCCGACGCCCGGGTGGCGGGGCTGACCGTGTTCGCCGCGGCCGAGCTCGCTTTTTTGAGGCCCGGGGGCCCGCTCACGGCGGGAGCGCTGATGGCGGCGCTCCCGCTCGGCGTGTTCGCGTTCGCGCCGCTGAAACGGCTGCCGAAGTGGCTGCAGTTCCTCGAGCCGCGCAAGGACAAGATGCGGGCGGACGACTCGCTGATCCTCGTCGAGGACCTGATCAAGTACAGCCACGGGGACCTGATCTTCCGCCTGGACAAATACCTGGGCGGCGGGATCACCGCGACGCCCTATTACGAGGACATCGTCGGGCAGATCGTGGAGAACGCGCGGGTGGCGTCGCGCAAGCAAAACCTGCTCCGGGTCGCCTGCGCGCTGGTCGGCCTGGGCCAGCTCGGCCTGCTCGCCCAGCTGTTCGCGCGCTAGGAGCCTGAGCAAGTAGTCGGGCGCTCAGCGCGGGAAACGGCATCGCCCCCCAACGGAATGGCCGCCCCCGCGGGGGGCGGCCAGGATCGTCGCCTTCGGCGACGATCTTCGTAGA
>JAHFCD010000010.1 GCA_023249695.1 Elusimicrobiota bacterium | reverse complement strand
CTCACGCGCCAGACCTTCGACGCCGTCATCCTCGATCTCGTGCTGCCCCAAACCACGGGCCTCGAGGGCTTCCTTAAGATACGGGCGCTGCGGCCTTCGCTGCCGGTCATCCTGCTCACCGGGAAAAAAGACGAATCCCTCGCCGCGCGGGCGGTGAAGATGGGCGCGCAGGACTATTTCATCATCGGCTCGCCGGATTGCTGCCTGCTTCGGCGCGCCGTCCGCTACGCCATCGAAAAAAAGCTCCTGTCTTCCGAGGCGGAGCTGCTGCTCGGGCTGGACGACGCCGCCCGGCTGGTCCTGGCCGCCGACAACGTCGTGAGCTTCGCCAACGCCGCGGCGGAGCGCGTGCTCGGCCGCGCGTCCGCCGACCTGGCCGGCAAGCCCTTCGGCCACGCCCTGCCCGCCGGCGACGGGACGCTGGCGATCGCCGCCGGCGGCGCCGAGACGAAGCTCGTCTCGGCGCGCGTCCAGGAGATCGTTTGGCACGGCGAACCGGCGCGCCTCGTCTCGCTCGAGGAAGCCCCATCCCTCCGGCCGAAGCGGCCGCTCCCCGGCGCGTCCGAAGAAAGCCGGGACGTCGTGGAGGCCGGGAATCACTTCTTGAGCCGCATCTCGCATGAGATGCGGAACACGCTCGCGACCATGAAGACCGCGGCGTACTGCCTGAAGGAGGGCTCCGACGGCAAGCTGACGCCCGGGCAGATTCAACTGATCGACATGATTTCCCGGAATACGGATCGCCAGACCCGGATCGTCGAGAACATCCTCGATTTGGCCCGCTTTCGTTCGGGCAAGCTCAACATCCGCTTCCAGCCGTCCGACGCCGCGGCGATCATCGCCGATCTGGCCGCGGAATATCGCTTGTCGCGCGGCGCGCAGCTGCTCCGGGTCCGCGTCAACGACGACCTCCCGCGCATCATGTGCGATCCCGACTTGATCGCCCAGGTCCTGCGCAATCTCCTTGATAACGCGGCGCGCTTCGCCAAGGAGACGATCGCCATCGAGGCGGCGACGGCGGGTCCGGACCACATCACCGTCAGCGTGACCGACGACGGCGCGGGCATTCCCGAAGAGCATCTGGGCGGGCTTTTCGCCCAGTTCCAGACGATGGACGGGCCGCATCATGGCGGCGGCCCCAAGGGGACGGGGCTCGGACTGGCGATTTGCCGGGAGATCATCGAGGGGCACCACGGCCGGATCCGCGCGGAAAACGCCGCGGGCATGGGGGCGCGCTTCAGCTTCCATCTCCCGGTGCGCCACGATCCGCCGGGCCCCGCGGCGCAGGCCCGCCCCGTCGTCGTCGAGGCCGCGGCTCGCGCGAAGAGGTCACAACTGCTTCATAAATGATTCACAGGACGGGGATGGCTCACGGGGAGGACCGCGCATATAATATTTGTAATATGAGCGAGCCAAAACCCCCGCCGGGCGCCGTGCCGCCCGCCCGGGCTCGGGTCCGCGTGGCCGAGCCCGCGCACCTCTGCGGCCTGCAGAGAGAGACTCGCGCCCTGTGCCGTTCCGCCGGGTTCGAGGAATCCGCCGTTTATCAGGCGGTGAGCTTCGTCACCGAGCTCGCCTACCGCCTTCATCTCGAGCGCTCGGGGCCCGTGGACATCGAGCTGTCGGTCGTCCGGCATAAGGACGCCCTGGAGCTCCTCGCGGAAAACACCGGCCCGGCGGAGCTCGCGCCGCTCCGCGTCAGCTGGCCCTTTCCCAAGCCGGCCGGGCGGCCGCGGGGCCGCGCCCTCCATGAATAGCGCGCTCGCCGGGCAGGAGCTGGCCGTCGAGAAGCTGAACAAAGCCCTGGTCGAGGAAATCGTCCGCGTTCACCGCCGCCGCAGCCTTCGCGCGCCGCGTCAGAGGCGCGCCGATCTTATCGCGGAGCGGATCGTCGCGCTCGGCGGCGCGCCGGACTACTCTTCGCTGCGACGAGCTCTGCGCGGCCGAGCGCCAACGCGGCCTTGACCCGCGCGCGCAGCTCATCGAGCGAGAACGGCTTGACGAGGTAATCGTCCGCGCCCAGCGCGACTCCCCTGGCGAGATCGGCCGGACGGCGCCTTCCGCTGATGAGCATGACGGGCACGCGGCTCTCCCGCCGAAGCAGCTCGAGAAACTCGAACCCGCTCATCCCCGGAAGCACGACGTCAAGGAGGATCAGGTCGGGGCGCCCTTGGCGGAGCGCCTTGAGCCCCGCGACGGCGTCCTTGACGCGGCGCACGACGTGCCCGTCCCGGATCAACGCGTACTCGAAAAGACGGGCGAGGTCGTCCTCATCCTCGACGAGCAGTATCCGGCCCTTAGTCATAATATAACTATTGTTATATTGACGGAGCCGCTTGTCAAGGCCCGCGCGCGAGCTTATAGCCGAAGTTCGGGACGGTCGCGATCAGCGCGGCGGACGCGCCCAGCTTGCGCCGCAGGCGCGCGACGTGCTGATCGACGGTCCGCGTGTCGAGCTCCAGCCCCGCGTCGTGCCCCCAGATCAGCTCCAGGAGCTGGTCGCGCGACAGGACCTTGCCGTCGGCCTCGAACAGCAGCTCGAGGAGCTTGAACTCCTTGGTGGCCAAGATCACCGCCCGCCCCTTGACCTTGACCTCGTGGCGCGCGAAATCCACCTCGAGCGCGCCCGCGGCGGCCTTTTTGCCGCCGCCGCGCTCGATGGGCGGGCGCAGGCGCGCGGCGACGCGGGCCAGGAGCTCGTTGACGGAGAACGGCTTGACGACGTAGTCGTCCGCGCCGAGCTTGAGCCCCAGCACGCGGTCGAGCTCGCAGCCCTTGGCGCTCAGCAGGATGACGGGCACGTCGCTCTCGCGCCGCAGGGCGCGGAGGAGCTCGAGCCCGTCCATCCCCGGCAGCATGATGTCGAGGATGAGCAGGTCCGGCTCGGACTTGCGCAGCAGCTTGAGTCCGGACTCGGCGTCGCGCGCCGCGGCGACCCGGTAGCCTTCCTTCTCCAAGTTATGCCGCAGGAGCCGGACCAGGTCCTTTTCGTCTTCAACGATGAGAATTCGAGCCTTGATGCGCCTAGTATAATCATCATCATGGCCGATTAGCCAGGCCTCAAAAGCTGAACGCGAGCGCGCCGTCCGCGCGGCGGCTGATGTAGGTGGGCGACTCCGAATATTGTCCGCTCAGCCGCAGCGCGAGGCTGTCGAGGAGGTGCAGCCCCAGCCCGGCCCGCACCGCATGAACCCGTCGCGAGCCTTCGGGCTGGACGCCGTAGCCGCCCTCGTACTGGAGCTGCGCCTCCGCCCGGGCGTCGCCCGTGCGCGGATTAACCTCTCCGAACAGCTCATTGAGCGTGACCAGGCCGGTGTACTGGTTGAGCCGGCGCGGCGTGTAGTACTCCGTCCGGCTGTCCTTGGACTCGCCGTGGAAATAGGCGGCCCCGACGGACAGCCTCTCCGAGAAGCGTTTCGTCAGGCGAAGGCGCGCGTCTTGCGAAAGATTCGAATCGTTGTAGCGATTTTGATCGTAGTCCGCGTTGACTCTCCAGTTGAGCGCCGGGTCCCAGGTGACGCCCCCGCCGTTCGTGTGGTACTTGCGCGAGCGGCGGATCGCGGCGGCGGTCTCCACGCCGCCCAGGCCGTCGCGCAGCGCGAGGCGCAGGGACGGGAGCGCCTGGTAGGCAGCGGCGAGGGCGTAGTTGTCGGCGAAGCCCGTCGCCCCGCGCGAATATTCGCGGCGAGCGTAGAAGCCGCCGAGCTCGAGCGCCGCGGCGGCGAACCAGCGCAGCTGGACCCCTCCTTCCCGGCTGCGGATGAGCGGCGTCACGGAGGCGGCGTCGCGGCGCTCGGAGTATTCCCCCTGTCCCGCCCAGCCTTCGAGACGCACCGCCCGGATCACGCCGCCGAAGCGCAGCAACGCCTTCGAGATCTCGTTGCGGTCGCTGTCGGTGAACCGCTGGACCTCCGCCGACGCGACCGGGGCGGCCGCGTGCGCCGACTGGGCGATCCGGCGCTTATTGAGCTCTCCCGCGGGCCCGTCCGGCTCCGCGGCCGCGGCCTGGGCGAAGAGGTTGCGCGCGTAGGAGATGTCGCCGCCGCGCTGCAGGGCGACGCCCTTGTCCACCCAGACGCGGGGCTCGTCGACGCCCATCGCCTCCAGCTCCGAGAAGACCGCCTGGGCGCGTCCCAGCTGATCGGCGCGGATCCACAGTTGCGCGTGAAGCAGCTTCGCCTGCACCCGCGGATCGTTCAGCGCGATATGCGCCGTCAACGCCTCGGCCGTCATATGCCGCGGCACGGAATAGCGCTTCAGGTTGGTCGGCGCGGAGGCCAAGGTGTTGACCCCGTGCTGCTCCTGCACGAACGCCAGCTGAAAGTTATTTTTCACCAGCTCCTGGTTGACCGCCGCCGACTCCGGCGTGTTCGAAAAATCGTTTTGGCCGTAATCTCCGAACGGGAAGGCGAAGGCCACGACGCGCTGGCCGGGTACGATCTCCTCCACGCCCCGCTTCGCCTCCTGATAGTCGCTCTGAACCCGCGCCTGGTATTCCGCGAGGGTCTCGAGGCGGCCCGCGCCGGCGAGCCACTTGCGGTTGGGCAGAAAGCGTCCCCGGCGCCCGAAGCCGTCGAGCGGCAGGGGATCATGCGCCTGGTAGCCGTGAGCCTGCATCTCCCAGCGCCCCGTCGCCTGCCACTGCGCGATGTCTTCCGTGCTGGCGTGGAAATACGGCTTGCGCCTGCGGGACACGTGGACGAACATCGTCGCCCGAAAGCCCGTCTCCTTGAGCACCGGATCGGCGTTCTCGAACGAGTCCGTGCGTCCGTCGTCGAAGGTGAGCAGCAGGGGCTTCGCGGGAAGCTTCGCCTTGCCCTGGTAGATCCGGGCGAGCTCCGAGACGGTGAGGCTCTGATAGCCCTTTTTCTTCAAGGCGAGCATTTGCGCGCGGAAAGCGTCGACCGGAATGGAATCCCCGCGGTGGTGGCGAGAGATGCCGTGATACAGGAGCACCGGGATCGGCGTCCGCCCGTCCGCCTCCAGGCGGTTGAGCAAGGCGTGCGCCTGGGAGAAGCGGCCCGAATCGGCCAGCACGCGGGCGCGCTGAAGCTCGAGGAACGGAGAGACGGAGGGAGCGGTCAGGACTTCGATGCGATGAATCTGCCGAAGCGCTCCCTTGAAATCTCCCTTCGCTTCGAGCGCGTAGGAAAGCCCGTCGAGGGCGCGGATGCTGTTCGGGTTGCGGCGGATGACGTCCTCGTAGGCCTCGGTGGCGGCGCCCCAATCCTCCATATTCTCGAGGATCTCCGCCCTCAGGTAGTAGGCGTTGATCGCGACGGGATCGGCGGCGATCGACCTCTCGGCGGCCCAGAGAGCCTTGGGCAGCTGCTTCATCTCGCTGTAGATCCGAGAGAGGAGATCCCAGCCCGCGGGGTCGCGGGGGCTTTCCTCGATGAGCTTCAGCTGCCAATTGACGGCGTCGTCCCAGCCTCGCCGGTTCACGGCGTCGTCCCTCAGCCGGCGCACGGCGTTGACGTCCGGCGCCTCGTCGGACGCCCGGGATTCCCATTCGGCGATGCCTTCATCGAAGCGCCCCATTTCGTACAGGAGCGAGGCGCGGTTCATCCGGTAGGTCTCGTTGGCGGGGTCGGCCTTGATGAGCCGGTCGAAGTACGCCAGCGCGTCGTTGTAGCGCCGCATCCCGACGAGGAGCTCCGCCCACCGGTACTGCACGGCGAGGCTGTCGGGGCGACGGGCGATCAAGGTCCGCAATATGTCCATCGCCTCCCGCACGCGATGCAGCCGGAATAGAGCCTTCGACAGGATCAAGGCCGCGTCGCTGTCCCCGGGCGCGAGGCTCACGGTCTTTTCCGCGAGGCGCAGGGCGCTCTGGTCGTTCTGCCTCTCCAGCTCCAGGTTCGCCATGAAGCGCAGGAAGGCCGGGTTCTTGTCGTCGAGCTTGACCAAAGTGACCGCGATTTCCCAGGCGGCGTCCAGGTTCCGCTCCCGCCAGTACGCCCAGCCCAGATTCATCAGCGACTGGGCGTCCAGCTCCGTGCGATTGAGGCTCTTCCACTCGCGCTTGGCTTCCACCGGCCGGCCGAGATCGGACAGAATCCGGGCCCGGCTCCGGCGGTACGCGGCGTTGTCCGGCTCGCGCTCGAGGAGGCCGTCGAGCGCGGCGAGCGCCTCGCGCTTGCGCCCCATCTCGGACAGGAACACGGCCTTGCGGTAGAGCGCGGCCGCGTCGTCCGGCCGGCGGGCAAGCAAGGTCTCGATGAGGGCGAGGGCCTCCTTCTCGCCGCCTTCGCGGAACAGCGCCCGGGCCAGGACCATCGACGCGTCATGGTCGTCCGGAGCCAGCGCCAACGCCCGCTTCATGAGCTTGACGGCGCCGGCGTAGTTCCCTCGTTCGATGCAGGTGTTGGCCATGAAGATCAGGAAGGTCCGGTTTCCGGGATCGAGATTGACCAAGGTGGAGGCCACGCGCCAGGCGTCGTCGATGCGGCGGGCGTGCCAGTAGGCCCAGCCCAGGTTCAGCAGGACGCCGGGAGAGCCCGGATTGTCGCGCGCGTCGCGCTCGAAGAGCGCGATCGCCTCCCGGTATCTTTTTTCCGCCATCAACTGCTCGCCCCGGCCGACGGCGACGACGGCGGGCGTCACGGCGGGGGCCCCGACGCGCGCGGGCTCCGCGCCGAGGGCGGGTACGGCGTAGAACGCGGCCAGCGCCGCGGCGAGCGTGATGTTCTTCATTTAGTCTTGGCAGGCTCCCACTGCGCCCGAATGACCGTTTGCCGCGCGGAGCGCGGCTGCAGGCTGACCGTCGCCGGAGCCGGGCCCGCCGCCGCCGAGGACCGGATGTCCTCCAGCAGCTCGAGGGACTGCCGTCGTTTTCCGGAAGGCCGGAGCACGCCGTCCGCCGCCCGTGACAGCGCGGGCGGCGGCGAGCCCCCCTCGTCGAGCGTGACCCACAGCTCCGCCCGCTGCGCGTGCAGGCCGTCGCGAAGCCTCGCGAGGAACGCAAGGGTTTCCGGCCGCCCGGCCTGGTCGCCGCGCAGGCGCAGGTTGAGCCCCGAGGCGTTCAGCGTCCGCACGGCGGCGGCCAGGCCGGCCGACAGCCTCGCGGCGCCGTCCTCGCGGCTCAGCACGGCGGACGCCAGCTCGCCGGCGTCGGCCGCGGGCACGAGCCGGCACGCGTAGAAGCCCGCCATGGAGCGGACCAGGACGCCCTGCGTTTCGCTGACGAGCACGCCGCCGTCGCTCGAGACGGTGATCCACCGGGGAGACAGCGCGCGAGCGTACACCGCCTCGTCGCGCAGCGCCTCCAGGCGTCCCTCGTCGAATTCGCGGCGGAGATCGCTGCGCGTCGTGATCCAAACGTCCCCCAGCGGGGCGGCGCGCACGGACGTCAGCACCGCCAGCGAGGACCGGGCCCGCCCGTCATAAACCCCGAGAAAGACCCGGCCGCGGTCGACGGAGGGGCTCAGGCGCAAGGCGCGCCCGAACTGCATCCGTCCATTAATGTAGACAAGCACCGAGCCGCCCTTCAGCACGAACCGCACGCTCGCGGGCAGGCTTCCTTCCGCGATCGGGGCCCGGGCCAGCATGTTCACCGGCAGCGACGGGCCCGCCTTCTGCTCCACGTACCAGAAGCCGTCGCGCGCGCCGATGCGCACGAAGCCGCCTTCGTCGCGCAGGCGCGCGTAGGCCCAGAACTCCTTCTGGTATCTTTTCAGGACGAACTCCACCGTCGCGTCGCGCCACTTTTCCGTCCCCCTCAGGAAGACCCCGGCGCTCGTATGCCTCGGGGTCGGCAGAAGGGCCAGGCGCCGGTGCCGCATGGACACGACGCCCCAGCCCGCGATCCAGTCCGTCCCCACGCCGTCGGCCCGGAAGTCATCGGACAATTCGGCGGCGCGCGGCCAGGTCTTCCCGACGATTAGGACGTTCTCCTCCGGCGCGCGCTCCGGGCGCAGCGCGAGCATGCGCAGGGCGCGCGGGTCGTCGAGCGCGTCGTTGAGGCCCATCTCCGAGGCCGCAAATCGCAGCGGGTACAGCTCCGGATGCCGAAGCGGCCGCGGCAGGCCGTCGGTGTCGAGCAGCGCGCGGCCCTCGCCCGCCGCGGACGCCGCCGCCGGCGCCGGCTCGGCGGCCCAGCCGAATTCCCAGCCTCCCCCGAGGCGCATTTGCGAGATCGCGTGCCGGGTCAGGTGCTGGCGATGCTCGTCGCCGGCCTCCTCCGCGGTCCGCCGGATGAACGCGACGCCGCGCATGCCGAAGCGCTTGAGCGCCCGGTCGGAGAGCGCGTAGCCGCGCGGGTCATTTTCCGAGAACGCGATCAGCAGCGCCTTGGGCGGGAGGAGCCGTCCCCGGGAGTAAAAGCCCTCGACGTCGTCGAGCCCGATCGTGACGTGGCCCGAGGCCTTGAGGCCGCCGAGGAGCTTCGCGAGTTCCGCGGAGGACAGCGCGTACTTCTGGCTTCGGGGCCGCACGCGCGGGATCAGGATCGCGACGAATTGCGACTCGGTCCGCGCGGACTCCGGGATCGCCGGAGCGGCGAAGAACCGCCGCCGCACGTAGGCCCGCCCATAGAGGCCCCAGGCGACGCCGAAGCCGGCGCAGGCGAGCATCAGGAGCCACGCGAGCGCATACGATTTCTTCAACGCGTCCCCCAATGGTTCTTGCGCACCGTCAGGAGGGCGTAATAGGTCTGCGGCCCGGTGATCAGCAGCGCGCTCGCCATCCACAACATGCCGAGCAGCCAATGCGGGCTCGGGCGCCGGTGGAGAAAGTACAGCGACTGCAGGAAGCCGATGAGCACGAGGCCGAGCATGTAGGGAAGGAAGATGGAGGGCTCGCCGTGGGCCGCCTGGTAGACGACGCGGGCGGCCATCGCCGGCGACACGACGCTGAACACCGACGCCGCGTAGAACGAGAGCGCGGCGACGGGATGCTTCTTGTACATGAAGCTCGCGGCGATCAGGGTCTCGCGCAGCCACGACTTCTTCCAGCGCACCTGCTGGCGCAGATACTGCCCCCACGTCTCGGGCACCAAGGTCGAGGCGACGGCGAGATCGTTATAGATGACGCGGTACTTGCTCAGGATGAAGTTCGTCAGGCTGCGGTCGTCGCCGAAGGTCGCCTCGGCGCCGAGAAAGCGCTGGTGCAGCCACGGCTGCAGGACGTCCAGCACGTATTTGCGCCGGTAGGCCGACAGGCAGCCGGGGCAGCAGGTCACGCAGCCGTACAGCCCCTCGGACGCCTTGAGCAGGCGGAAGGAGACGTAATAACGCACCTCCTGCAGGCCGGTCAGCGCGTTCGTGTTGGCGTTCTCCACCTCGGTGTAGCCCGCCGACGCGCCGAGGGTCGGATCCTCGAAGCCGCAGACGATGTGACGCAGCGCGTCCCGGAAAAGGAAGGTATCCGAATCCACGAAGGTGATGATCTCCCCGGTCGCGTTCAGGACGCCCGCCGCCATCGCCGCGCGCTTGCCGGTGGGCGGCTGGCTGAAGACCTGAAGCTGCGGGAATCTTTTCTGCAGGTCCTTGAGCACCCGGAGGGTCCCGTCGGTGGAGCCGTCGTTGATCACGAGCACCTCCCTCCGGTCCGAGGGATAGTCCGTCTCGAAGCAGGTTTCCACCGTCCGCGTGATCGCGTGCTCCTCGTTGCGGACCGAGATCACGATGCTGACGGTCGGAGTGTAGGTCCCGAGCACCGGCGCCCGGTGCCGCCAGGAAATATAGAAGCGAGAGACCAGATACAGGCCCAGCGACAGGCTGTAGACGTAGAAGACCGGCGCGTACCAGAAGAACTCGAGGCTTTGCCATTTGGCCCCGATCAAAGTCGCCAGCACGAGGGCGATGAGCACGGCGATCTTCCGCTGATAGGAGGCGACGGCCTTCGAGACCATCTCGGGCAGCAGCCGGTCCCACTGGAGCACCAGCTCGCAGGCGGTGGAGCCTTTGGCCTTCTGCTTGCGCACGGCGGCCACCCGCCCCCGGAACTCGCACGGGAGACCGCGAAACGCCGGCGCGATCGATTTCGACAGGTGCAGGCGGATGCGAACCTCGGTGCCCACCGCCAGCGGACGAGGCACATGGACGCAGACGCCGGACGAGTCGTAGTCCTTCGCTTCCCCGGTCAGCGTGACGGAGCGGAAAAGGCCGCCCGCGGA
The DNA here is from genome assembly GCA_023249695.1 of Elusimicrobiota bacterium. Taxonomy (GTDB): domain Bacteria; phylum Elusimicrobiota; class Elusimicrobia; order UBA1565; family UBA9628; genus GWA2-66-18. The sequence continues at coordinate 2,693 of JAHFCD010000010.1, read as the reverse complement.
GACGACGGTCACGGGGAAGCGCTCGCTGACGCGAACCCGCTGGCGCCTCTCCCGAACGCCCGCGGGCGGGTTGGCTCGAATCGTCTCGGGCTCGTTGTGCGCCTGTGTCTGCGGATTCATGGGCGTAGTATATTCGCCGAGCGGAAGGCGTAGCCATGGCCGCGGCGTGAATTCATTTTGTCTTACCCGTGACCGGACGGAATTCGACGGGGCGCCGGCGGGCGAGGCCGAAATAATGCCGAAGGCTTTCGAGGATCCGGACGCTCGCGCGGCCGTCGCCGTAAATTCCCGAGCCGCCCGCCATCGAGTCGTAGAACGGCTTATCGCGAAGCAGCCGGGAGGCGACGCGCACGACCGCGTCCGTCGCCGTGCCCGCGAGCACGGCGACGCCCGCGACGACCGCCTCGGGTCTCTCGGTCACCCGGCGCAGGACGACGACCGGCTTGCCGAGGGACGGCGCCTCCTCCTGAAGCCCGCCCGAATCGGTCAGCACGAAGGCGCTGCGCCGCAGCAGGCCGATGAGGTCGAAGTAGTCGAGCGCCGGCAGCAGGTGCGCGCGCGGATGGCTCAGCCGGCGCGTGACGACGCGCGAAACCTTCGGATTCATGTGCACCGGATAGAACAGATGCAGGCCCGGATGCCGCTCGACGAGGATCCGAAACGCCGCGCACAAGGATTCGAGCGGCTTGCCCAGGTTCTCGCGCCGGTGGGTCGTGACGACGACCGCCGTGTCCCCGGCGCGGAGCGCCGCGACCGCGGCACGCAGCGCCGGCTCCCGGAAAGGGCGCGCGCGCGTCCCCTCCAGCCGCAGCGCATCGACGACGGTGTTGCCCGTTTGCACGATCTGCGGGCCCGGGACGCCTTCGGCGAGGAGGTTCTCGCGGGCGTCCCGCGTCGGGACGAAATGCAGATCGCAGAGGCGCGAGATCATGACGCGGTTCGTCTCCTCGGGGAAAGGATTTCCGCGATCGAAGGAGCGCAGGCCCGCCTCGACATGGCCCACCGGCACGCGCTCATAAAAGGAGGCCAGCGCCGTGACGAAGGCGGTGGTCGTGTCCCCCTGAACGAGCACGAAGTCCGGCCTCAGCCGCCGCAGGACCGACTGCAGCCGCGGCAGGGCGCGCGCCGAGAATCCGTTGAGATCCTGATTCGGACGCATCAGGTCCAGATCGTAGTCCGGCTTGATGCTGAAATTGGAGAGCATCCGGTCCAGCATCTGCCGATGCTGGGCGGTCACGCAGATCCGGGCCGCGAAATCCCCGCATCCTCCGAGCGCGCGGACGACGGGAGCGAGCTTGATGACCTCGGGACGGGTGCCGAAGACGGTCAGTATGACGGGCTTTTTCACGTTATCTCCTGTTCATTGCAGCAGCGGCGGCGCCGCCGCGCGCGCCGTCGCCGCGGCGGGCGCGTGCGGATGCGCCGTCGAGGCGCAGCGCGCGCGATCCTCGTTGACGCGGTCGATCACCGAGACGATGCTGCGGCGGCCGGCCAGCACCAGCCGGTACGGATAGGGGAAGTTGGCGTCCAGCCACCGCTTCATCCGCGCGTCGCCGACGACGGCGGCGGCGATGACGACGGGACGCGCGCTCGCGTCGGCGACGATCATCAGATGCTCCCGGCACGCGCACTCCATGATGAGCTCCAGGTCCTCGCGCCGGAGCTCGTCGTAGTCGAGGCGGCGCGCCTCGACGTTGAGCTGTCCGGCCAGCGCGTCGACGATCCCGTCTTCGTCCGCGTAGCCGGCGTCGACGAGGACGTCGCCCAGGAGCTTTCCGGTCCCCTTCTGGAGCTGGAGCGCCGAGCTGAGATGCGCCAAGGTGAGGCGGCGCTGCTCCAGGAGCAGATCGCCCAGCTTCCGCTTATAGCCCAGCAGCTGCGCCTCGGTGGGGAACGCGTGCGCGGTCTTCGCCCAGACGAGCTTCTCGCCCGTCAGACTGGTCCGCACGAAGATGTGGGTCGCCCGGACCACCGCGCAGAAGTTGATGACGTTGCCCCAGATGATCCGAGGCAGGGAGAGGGCCGCCTGCTTCCAGCCGGAGACGCGGGCGTCGCACGCCGCGCGCTGCCCGCAGCGGTTGAGCAGCAGGAGCGCGTCGACGAGGATGACCTTCCACACCCAGCCGTCGGCCGGGATGAACTGGGAAGGCGCCCAGAGCGCGCCTCCCCGGCTCCAATGGGCGCCGACCGCCGCCTCGAGCAGCAGCAGATAGCCCAGGATGTTCACCGAATTGGTCACGAGCGCCTTGCGGTCGCGCCAGATCATGTAGCGCAGCGGGAGATCGCCCTCCCAGCCGCGCTGCTGCCAGCCGTGGAACACGATCCCGAGCGTCCAGCGCGCCTTCTGGCGCACCGCGTCGGCGAAGTTCGACGGGAAGTACTCCCGCGTGCCGACGAGCTCGCGCACGACCTTCAGCTTCGTCCCCTTCACCGTGGTCCGCTCGACCTGGAATTGCAGCAGGCGCGAGCGCTCGCCGATGGCGTTGAGGCGGAAGGCCAGATCGTAATCCTCGGTGAACGTGCCCACGTTGAAGACCTGGTTGTCGTGCTTCAGGGCCAGCCGCTCGATCGCGTCGCGCGAGAAGCCGGTTCCGACGCCCGCCGACGGCACCATGCCGCTGAGCCGCTCGCGCACGACCATGTCCTTGAGGTGGGACTCGGCGAACTCGTCGAGGTAGGTGCCGGCGGTCATC